>JAKLHP010000003.1 GCA_022710085.1 Patescibacteria group bacterium
TCTTATAGGAGAATACATGCTGGAAGAATATGCTGGCATTCCGGTTGAAGTTGAATATGCCAGCGAATTCCGCTATCGCAAGCCACTCCTGGATAAAAATACAGCTGTTGTGGCTATTTCCCAATCAGGCGAAACAGCCGACACTTTGGCAGCTATCCGTGAAGCAGAAAACAAAGGTGCCATAACCTTAGGTATAGTAAATACAGTCGGATCCACAATAGCTCGTGAAACTGTCGCCGGAGTTTATAACCATGCCGGACCGGAAATCGGAGTAGCTTCGACCAAAGCTTTTACCTCGCAGCTTTCGATTTTTGTTCTACTGGCCATATTTCTCGGAAGGCAGAGGGAAATGTCCATGGTGATGGGGAAAAGGATTGCCACTGAAATGAACAAGATTCCGAGACTTCAGGAAAAAATTATCAAACAATCAAAAGAAATAAAAAACATTGCCAAAAAGTACATCAAATACAGCAATTTGTTGTATCTCGGAAGAAAATATAACTTTCCTATCGCCCTCGAAGGAGCGCTTAAGATAAAAGAGATTTCTTATGTTAACGCCCAGGGTTATCCTTCGGGAGAAATGAAGCACGGAACAATCGCTCTTATCGACAAAAATTTTCCTTCAATTTTCATTGCTCCGAAAGACAGTGTCTATGAAAAAAACTTAAGCGGAATGCAAGAAATTAAAGCGCGGGGAGGAAAAATAATCGCGATTGCCACTGAAGGAGACAATATCATCAAAAAACTAGCTGATGACGTGATATATATTCCCAAGACCTTAGAAATGCTTACCCCGCTTTTATCAGTAATCCCGCTCCAGTTTCTGGCTTATTATGTCGGGGTTGGTAAGGGCTACGATGTTGATAAGCCGAGAAATTTAGCAAAAAGCGTTACTGTAGAATAAATATGAATTTAGAAAAACTGGAAAAAATATTAAAAGAAAATAATCAGCCTCAGTTTAGGCTGGAGCAGACCAAAAAAGCCATTTTTGAGGATAGTGTTTCTTCGTTCTCGGAAATTACGACCATCCCTTTAGATTTGAGAAAGAGATTTGAGAAAGAGATTGACATCTTATCTTTTGAAGTGGAGAAAATCTTGGTTTCGAATGATAAAAGATCGGCAAAAGCGCTTCTCAGACTGAAAGATAATAATTGCATGGAGTCGGTGTTACTGTCGCCAAGACCAAACACTTGGACAGTCTGCATTTCATCGCAGGTCGGATGTCCTTTGGGATGTGAATTTTGTGCAACAGGAAAAGGGGGATTCAAGAGAAATCTGACTTCGGAAGAAATAACTGATCAAATATTATTCTGGCGCCAGTATCTTAATCGGAAAAAATTTCCGGCTTTATCAAATATTGTATATATGGGAATGGGAGAGCCGATGCTTAACTGGGAAAATGTCAAAAAAAGCGTGGAGGATCTGATTGATATAAAGCTGTTTAATTTTGGCTCAAGAAGCATTTCGATTTCCACAGTTGGCATTAAAGGTGGAATTGAAAAATTTTTGGCTGAATTTCCGCAAGTTAATCTGGCGATTTCTCTTCATTTTGCAGACAATGAAATGCGGAGCAAATATATGCCGGCAAATAAGGCTTATGATTTGGAGAATATAAAAAAAGATCTGCAGGAATATTTCAGGAAAAGCAAAAGGAAAGTTTTTATAGAATATATTATGTTCGATGGGATTAATGACAGCCTGGGTGATGCAAAAGGATTGGCAGAGTATCTGAATTCAATAGGAAATGCTTATCTCCTCCACGTTAATCTTATCTCGTACAATAAAACATCCGGAGAATTTATATCTTCTTCGAAAAATAAAATAGAAAGATTTAAGAATTTTCTTCTTCAGAATAGAATAAATGCGACCATAAGAAAAAGCCTCGGGACTGAAATCGCCGGGGCTTGTGGACAACTAACAGGGAAATAATATTTTATTAAATAAAAATCCCTGAGGATAAAAACCGCCAGGGATTATGGTAATTAATGATGTTTTCAATGAGAAATTGATCTCAAAATCTCATGGAATTCTCGATGATCCTCAATTATGCCTGATGGTCTGCAGAATGTCCAACCGCAACCATTTAGGCAGCGCCCATAAGTTTTATGCTGCAACTTATGGCCAAATATAGCGCAGATTATTTTTAATAACCATTGTGGAGATTTATTCATGTAATTCCTCCTTTTTATAGAGACAGCGATTCAATATCCTCGAAGAAGAGAACGTATCTCCATTGCTATCCTTGCTAACAGTGCTCCGAGCATTGCAAAAGGAATTATGAGCACAAAAAGACTCCATCTGCCAATATTCTTGATAAATTCTTTTGCCATAACGCCCCTCCTTTTCTTGAAAATAGTATTAAACTATTTAATGCTATTTTTATACACCTTAGAAGATTTTAAGTCAATTTATTCTCCGATGATCTGAAGAGCGACTTGGCGGGGACGTGAACGGTCGAGTTCAATGGCGAATACCCGTTGCCACCTTCCAAGCTGGAGCCCGTTTTTTATTACATTTACCAATGTCGAAGTTGGAAGATGCAGAGCTTTATTGTGAGCATGGCCGTTGGCGCATTCTCCGTCGCACATATTCACGGTTCGAATTTCAAAATTATCATGCATATATTGATAAGTTCTTGGGGCCAGCTTTTCCAAAAGCTTTTTCATATCTTCAATAAGAAGCGGTTCGGCTTCGTTAACAATTACAGCCATTGTTGTATGCATGCTTTGGATGTTTATAATTCCGTTCTCGATGCCGGCCTCTTTTATTTTTTTCTGGATCTTATCGGTGATGTCGATGAAGTCGAGAGTGGTCGCAGTTTTTAGGTCGATAACCTGATTGATGATTTTCATAGTACTAGGTTCTTTATTTATTAACAAACAACTTTTATTATATTCCTCTTACATAAAAAGAAAAGGTCCTGTCAATGCAGGACCTTGCAGGACGGCGCTAGAAGAATGTGCGGAATAGTCTTTTCCAAAAGCTTGGTCTCCTCCTCATCTTTTTGAAAAATTTGTCAGGATCTCTTTCGTATTTTTCCCTGAAATCTTTCGGTACCTCTTTTGGGAAACAATGTTCTGTTCCTATGACTGGAATTTTCTTCCAATATCCTTCCATTTGTTTCCTCCTGTTTTACTTAATGAATCTAAAATACTTGAGAGCTGGGATAATGTTCAGTCCGAGATTTTCCGGAAGATTATCAAGATCAAACCAACCCCATTTTCTAATATCTTCGCCTGGCTTTATTTCTTCGATTCTTTTGGCGAGAAAATGGACCAAAATCACATCCGATTTCCCTTCTGGAGTTTCTTTGATGGCATATGTAAAAAATGGGTTTTCATTTAAAATTTCAATTTCAATTCCCAGTTCTTCTTTTGATCTTCTTTTTGCCGTATCGACAAGAGATTCATCTTCTTTGGTTCTGCCGCCACAAAACTTCCAAAGATCCTCTTTGTAATCCCTGTCTAATAATACCTTATCATTTTCCACAATAACCGGACCCGATACCACTAATAGCCTATCCATATGATTATAAATATTTTACCATATAAGTATTCTCAATTTTATATCCCAGCTTTCGATAGTACTCCCTGACGCCGATTCCTGATATTACTACAATTTTCTTCAGATTAAATTCTTTTTTGGATATTTTTTCCGCTTCCTGGATTAATTTTTTTCCAAGCCCAATGTGCTGGGGAGAATTTTTCTCTTGTTTGTTTATTCTCGCTAATTTTCCGTAAGTATGCAACTCACGGATGATAGCTGAGTTTCGAAGAACTGAAATGAAATTGTCCCGGTTGTTGTTTTTAGGAATACGGAGGCGAAGAAGAGCGAACAATTTTTTCTTGTTAGGCGAGACATATTGCAAAAATATTTCTTTTCCTTCCGATGCTTCATAATCAATCCTGGCTAAAACGATCTTCTCTTTGATTGCATAACTGGTTCCGACTTCTCGGCACCGGATGCAGGAGCAAGAAGATTTTTTTTCGATAAGCTGGCGAAGATTAGAAACGGTTGGTCCGGCAACAATGGAAGTTGAAGGAACATCGCGAACTAAACGGGCGATTCGAACATAAGAAGGAATGATATTTTTTTTCACTTTCAAAATAAATTCCTGGAAATTTTTATCAGAAAGAGGCTTGTATTTTCCATTTTTCCAAAGCTTAAACAAGTTGCTGTTTTTGGTTATAACTGTCGGATAAATCTTCAGCATATCCGGTTGGAAAGCGGGATTCTTGAATAACTCCTGAAACATCAGATAATCTTTTTCGAGATCAGAACCGTAAAGTCCGGGCATAATATGGTAGTTTATCTTAAATCCGGAATCCTTTAATAATTTAGAGGCTTCCATGGTGGCTTTTACGGAATGCCCGCGCTTATTTTTTTCCAGAACATCGTCAAAGACGCTTTGCACTCCCAATTCTACCCGGGTGCATCCTAAATCCCGGAAATTAATAATTTCTTTTTTATCAATATGATCCGGTCGGGTTTCTAGGGTTAATCCAACAATTCGATGCTTGGCTTTCTCATTTTTCTTCTGTTCTTTTAATAATAATTGATTAATATTAACTTTTTCCGCCAAAGGCGGATCCGCCTTTGGCGGAAACTTTCTGTTATATTCATTGCATGCCTTAAAACATTCATATATGAATCGTTTCTGATATGACTTTGGCAAACTGGAAAATGTTCCTCCCATCACGATAAGCTCAATCTTGTCAGTATGATGGCCGTTGAGCTCCAAAGATTTTATTCTGGTTTGCACTTGCCGATAAGGGTTGAATTTTTCCTTGATAGCTCTCATTACCGCCGGCTCATTGGAAAGATAACTTTTAGGCATGTCTTTCTCGGTAGGACAGTAAATGCATTTTCCAGGACAAGGATAAGCCTTGGTCAGGACGGCAACGACTGCTACTCCGGACTGGGTACGAACCGACCGACTTTGGAGGATATTTTCAAACTTTTCATTCCTTTTTATTTTTCCGCCTTTCACCATCTGGTCATAACCGTTTCGAAGATCGGCATTAGTTGGAGGAAATCCTCCAATTTTTTTGCAGATGTCTTTTTTGAGTTGCTGAAAATCCAAGCTGTTTTTCGGCAGCTTTTTCATTGCTAACTTTATGAATTTATCGTAGGATTTAGACATATGAAAAAAGATGATGTGGAAAAAATATTAAATAGCTTGGAATCGGGATATGATTTTATGGCGGATAAGTTTAGCGAAACCAGGAAGCATTTCTGGCGGGAATTGGAATTTATCAAGGATTATGCCAAAAATGAAGATAAGATTTTAGATTTTGGATGCGGAAGCGGAAGACTGCTGGAATTATTTTCTGATAAAAAAATAAAATATTATGGCGTTGATGTTTCAGAAAAGCTGGTAGAGATAGCCAGTAATAAGCATTCGAGAGAAAATACACGCTTTTCAAAAATCAATACCCGTCAAACAAGCTTATCATTTAATAATGATTTTTTCAATACCATTTATTCCATTGCAGTTTTTCATCATTTTCCCGGAAAGGAGTATCAGGAAAAGATGGCAAAAGAATTATTTCGAATTACCAAACCAGGAGGTCGTGTAGTAATAACCGTTTGGAATCTTTGGCAGATAAAATATATTAAAAATATTTTTAAAAATTGGATTAATAAATTATTATTAAGAGATTTTCTGGATTGGAATGATTGTTACGTAACATTCAAAGACAATCAGGGTGATGTTTTCAAGCGCTATCACCATGCATTTACCACGAGAGAGTTGAAACGTCTTTTTGAAAAAGCGGGATTTAAGGAAGACAGAATTATAAGCGGGAAAAACCTTGTTTTTATAGGAAAAAAATGAAATTTTACATATGGACAGTTTGTGATATAATTACAGCAAAGGTAATTTAATCGTAATAATCATAATAAGAAGGAGGTGAATTATGGAAGAACAAACACAACAAAATCAAACGCCCCCGCAAGCTCCAGAAGCTCCAAAGGCTGATCCGCAAGATGTGGAGAAAAATAAGGCAATGGGAATCCTGGCTTATATTATTTTCTTTATTCCTCTTTTGGCTGCCAAGGAATCAAAATTTGCCATGTATCATGCCAATCAAGGACTGGTGCTTTTCTTGGGAGGAGTAGCCTTGAATATAGTAGGCTGGATAATTCCTTTTCTCGGATGGTTGATAATCCTTCCTTTAGGATGGATTTGTCTCATTGTCCTAGCTATTATGGGAATCATCAATGCTTCTAAGGGAGAAATGAAACCGCTTCCTATTATTGGCGGAATTCAGATTATCAAATAGCATTCATTTAAAATATCGATAAAACAGGCCTCATCTTTTTGTGTTGCCTGTTTTTGTTTTTTATGCAAAGATAAGGATATATTAATAAGGCTAATTAGAAATATCTTCAATATGGAAAATGAAAACATATCCGCCAAAGGCGAGCCTGTTTTTAGAGGAAAAAAAACAAAAATTGTGGCTACAATTGGCCCTGCATCGGACAAGAGGGAAACTTTAAAACAAATGGTTGAAAGCGGGATGAATGTTGCCCGGCTTAATTTTTCTCATGGAGATTATCCAAGTCATTTGAAGATTATCGAAAATGTCAGGGGCCTTTCTGAAGAGATGGGAAAAAATATCGGGATTATGGCCGATCTCCAGGGACCGAGAATCAGGATTTCAGTAGAAAATGAACTGGAAGTGGAAAAAGGAGAAGAAATAGTCATATCAGATATTTCCTTCAAGGGAAGCGAATGGGACGCGGGGAAAGAAACTAAAACTATTTTTTTGGATTATCCGGGAATTATCCAGGATATAGAAGTTGGAAATGTTATCTTGATAGAAGATGGACTGAAAAGCGTAAAGGTGACGAAGAAAGAAAATAATCATTTGCTGGCTGAAGTTATTGATGGGGGGGTGATTAAAAATGAAAAAGGAGTCAACATTCCCGATGCTAAACTCAATGTTCCTCCAATAACAGAAAGAGATGAAAGAGATCTGGAATTTTCGCTTAGAAATGAAGTTGATTACGTTGCCTTATCTTTTGTGAGTTCAGGCGAGGATATTGAAGATTTGAGGAACAGAATTAAAGAAATATTGGGAAGAGAAAACAATCTTCCAAAGATTGTGGCTAAGATAGAAAGAAAAGAAGCGATTGAAAACCTGGATGGAATCATTGCAAAAACGGATGCTGTCATGGTGGCCAGGGGAGATCTGGGAATCGAAATAAACGAAACAAGAGTGGCAATACTCCAGAAAGAAATAATTTCCAAAAGTATGAAAGGTCTCAAGCCGGTTATTGTGGCGACAGAAATGTTGAACAGTATGATTGAAAATCCCCGTCCAACCAGGGCGGAAGTAAGCGACGTTACCAATGCCGTAATTGATCATGCGGATGCAGTGATGCTTTCCGGAGAATCGGCCAATGGAAAGTATCCGGTGGAAAGCGTGAAGACGATGGCAGAGATCATTGAAAATACCGAAGAATCTCCTTATGACGATATGAGTGATTTTGAAATTGATCATGAATTTTCAGATGAATATACTAATTTCATAAAAAGTGTCCGTAGTTTTCTTTTCGGTTCCGAAGCTAAATCAATTGCGATTCTAAGCCGTGGAGGATTTACCGCCAGGGTGATTTCCCATTTTCGCCCAAATCAGATAATACTGGCCGGAACCAACAATGAAAAAACCTATAATCAATTGTCTCTGGTTTGGGGAATAGAAGCATTCTTTCTTAAAGATGGAAAAATTGAAGAAGTGATTGAAAATATGATTAAGAAAGCCCAAGAAGAAAAAATAATAGAGTCCGGAAATAAGATAGTGCTTATTGGAAAGAATGATGAAAGAAATTCAAGGTTTGTCGATGTTCGAGAGATAAATTAGATAATATTGGAGGGTTCGCATAGTGGTCGAGTGCGCTCGCTTGGAAAGCGAGTATACCGCAAGGTATCATGAGTTCGAATCTCATACCCTCCGCATTTGAAATTTTTCTGATACCTCGCTGGTAGTAAATTAAGCATAATAATTTCTTCAAATAATGAATTCAGTCGCTCAGGACGTCAAATCCCGCATCAATGTCGTTGATTTAATCGGGGAATATATTCGTGTGCAAAAAGCGGGCGCTAATTGGAGAGCGCTTTGTCCTTTTCATCGAGAAAAAAGCCCTTCCTTTATGATCAATGAAGAGAAGCAGATTTGGCATTGTTTCGGCTGTGGAAAGGGAGGGGATATCTTCGGGTTTCTCATGGAAATTGAAGGAATTGAATTCAGAGAAGCCTTGAAAATTTTAGCCGAAAAAGCCGGAATAGAACTTCCGAAATTCAGCAAAAATCAGATCCAGCTTGTCGATAGCAGGAAAAAAACACTGGAAATCTTGGAACTGGCTACCAAGTTTTATGAAAAACAGCTTTGGGATGGAGCGGGAAAGGAAAAGATTCTTTCTTATCTTCATGCTCGGGGTCTCAATGATAATTCTATAAAAGAATTCCGGATAGGATATGCTCCGAACGGATGGGACAATGTTTTAAAATTTTTAACATCAAGGGGCTATCTGGCAGATGAGATAGCAAGGACTGGATTGTTTGTGACAAAAAGTGAAGCTCAAAGTTCAAAACCAAAAACTCAAAGCAGCAGTTACTATGATAGATTTAGGGACAGGATAACTTTTCCGGTTATGGATGTGATGGGACAAGTGGTGGGATTTTCAGCGCGAGTTGCTCCGGGAGGAGATGAATCACAGGCAAAATATGTGAATACTCCGGAAACGGAAGTTTATCATAAAAGCAAAATACTTTACGGAATAAATCGGGCCAAGCAGGATATCAAGGGTAAAGATTCTGTCATAATTGTGGAAGGAAATATGGATGTGATTGCGGCCCATCAGGCAGGAATAAAAAATACCGTAGCGGTTTCTGGAACCGCGCTTACTTCTGATCAGGTCGATACCGTCAAAAGATATACAAATAAAGTCAAAATGCTTTTTGATATGGATAATGCTGGAGAGAAAGCCACAGAAAGAAGTGCAGAAATTTGTTTTCAAAAAGATATCAATGTTTCCGTAATAACTCTTTCGGGAGGGAAAGATGCGGCCGAGATAGTTCAGAAAAATCCCAAAGAGTTCAATGAAGCCGTGGGAAAATCCACTCCCGTAATGGAATATTTTTTCCAGCAATTTTTCAGAAAATATGATAAAAATAAAATTGAAGAAAAGAAACTGATTGCAGCAGAAGCTTTGAATATTATCCGGAATTTTGGAAACGCCATTGAGAAATCGCACTGGATCAGGAAGCTTTCGGAAAAGCTTGAAGTAAATGAGAATATTTTACTGGATGCTCTTAAAAAAGTGGAACATCGTCTGAAGGGAAATTCCAGACAAGAAAACCAAACGGAAAATAATCCCCCCAAAGCCAGGGCGGATGTTATTCGGGAAAAAATAATAGGATTAATTTTGGCCAGTCCGAAGCTCTGGGAAAAATTTTCTTCGGATTCCGAGAAAAGGGAATATTTTTCCCAAGACCCGATACTTCTTGAGGTTTTCCAGAAAGGGTCAGAAGTTAAATTTAAATTTGAGAATTTCATATCAATCCTGGAAAATAAAGAAACCAGAGACTTTCTCCAGAAAATATATTTTGAAACCAAATATTCCACGGCGGAAGCCGGAGTGGAGGAAAATGATCTGGACGATGCCGAAGAGCAGGCCGAATATTGTCTCAATGAACTGAGGAAAGAAATCGGAAAAAACCGGCTCAACATCCTTCTGGGCGATATCAGGAAAGCTGAAGAAAATAATGACGAGGAAGGGAAAATATTATTAATAAACGAATTCAATAAATTATCAAAAGAAATAAAATAAACTTTTAAAAAGCAGAATTGCCATTCCGATTTTTAAAAGTTTCTGGCTATGAAGAAAAAAATTAAGAAAGTCAAAAAGAAGAAAACGGCAAAAAAAGCCAAAAAGAAAGTTTTCAAGAAAGTAGCAAAAAGAAACAGGGGCAAGAATTCGGTCGGGAAAAAAGTAAAGAAAATCAAAAAGCCGAAAAAAATAAAGAAAGCGCAGAAGGCAAAGAAAGCAAAGGCGCCCAGGAAATTCAAGAAATCCAAAGCGGGATCGCTTCCGGAAATAAGCGAAGAGGAGACCAGGGAATTTCTAATAAAAGATCTTTTGGAAAGAGGGAAGCAGAGAGGTTTTGTTACTGAAGATGAAATCATTCACATCCTTCCGGAAGTTGAAAAAGACATTGATCATCTGGAAAATCTTTACGAGAAGCTGGAAACCACAGGAATAAAAATTCTCAATTCCGAAGAGGGAATGCTCCGGATTGATACTTCCAGGGAAGCGGATGAATATGAAAAGAAGAAAGGAAAAAAACAAAAAGACGTCTTTGTTCCGGATGAGATCGGAGACGATTCCACTGACTCAGTTCAGATCTATCTCCGGGAAATTGGAAGGGTGGCGCTGCTTTCTGCCGAAGAAGAAATAAAACTTGCCAAGGCTAATGAGAAGGGAGATCTGGCGGCCAAACAAAAACTTACCGAAGCTAACCTCCGCCTGGTAGTCAGTATTGCCAAGAAATATGTTGGGCGTTCCCACAATCTTTCACTTCTTGATCTGATTCAAGAAGGCAACATCGGTCTCTTCCGAGCCGTAGAGAAATTCGATTACAGGAAAGGATATAAATTTTCCACTTACGCTACTTGGTGGATTCGCCAGGCAATAACCAGAGCTCTGGCAGATCAGTCAAGAACAATCCGCATCCCGGTCCACATGGTAGAGACAATCAATAAATACACCCAGATAACCAGAAGATTGGTTCAGGAGCTGGGGAGAGAACCGCTTCCGGAAGAAATTGCCGCAGAAATGAATCTAGAAGTAGACAAAATCCGCCATATCCAGAAAATTTCCCAGGAAACTGTTTCCCTGGAAACATCCGTAGGAGACAGCGATGATGACAGTGTATTGGGAGATTTTATCGAAGATACCGAAACGATCATGCCTACTCAGTCGGCTTCCCGAAAACTTCTCAAAAATCATGTCGGAGAAGTTTTGGAAGAGCTTACTCCCAGAGAGCAAAAAATTCTCAAAATAAGATTCGGTTTGGAAGATGGAGTAACTCATACTTTGGAAGAAGTAGGACAGGAATTCGGAGTAACCAGAGAAAGAATCAGACAGATTGAAGCCAAAGCTTTGGACAAGATCCGCGATCATCAGGCTATCAAAAAACTTCGGGATTATTAAAATTAAAAAAATTATTCAGATACCGAAAAAGCTCTTCGCTAAGAAGAGTTTTTTCTTGACATCATGATATTTTTAAATTACTTTAAAGAGTGGTTATTTAAAAAATAGCGAGGAGGTAAACAACTCATGCGGAATGGCAAATCGGGCAACTCTCCCAAATCTGGTTACACCGAAGGCACGGGAGCAAGAACATCAGAGATAAGCAAATATAAAAGAAAAACCAGAGCTGGAAAAAAATCATTTCTCCATGACGAAAGAATGGAAGAACTTTCAAACGACATTGAGGAAAGATTTCTCCAGACCTACTTTAAAGATCTTTCAAAGTATTCGGTTCTCAGTCGGGAAGAAGAATTTGAGATGTGGGAAGAATTGAAGAATTTGAATTATCTTTTGCGCTTTCCTGCTTCCGAATGTTCCGGGAACATCCTTCTGAGGATTGATTTTCTCAGAGACAGGTTAATCAAGGGAAATCTTCGGGTGGTTGTTTTTATTGCGAAGAAACATTGGAGAGGAGGAATCTCGATTCTTGATCTGATCCAGGAAGGCAATGTCGGGCTTATGAAAGCTGTAGATATTTTTGATCACAAGATAGGACCAAGATTTTCCACCTATGCTGGATATTGGATTGAGCAAAGAATAAAAAGATACAAAAGTGATCGGTTAAGTGTGATTAGGATAGCACCCGATATCTATGAACTCATCGGGACATATGAAAAGGAACACGGAAAACTTTTGCAAAAGCTGGAGAGAAATCCGACTGATGAAGAAATGGCCGAGACGCTTCAAAGGAATATTTCCCATGTGCTCAGAGCCAAGGAAGCTATGATCATTCAGAACATTTCTTATCTGGAAGATCCGTTGGTGGACAACGGAAAAGAAAGCACAAGACTCATCGATACCATTGTCTCCAATTTCTGTCTTCCGGCAGATGAATATTTTGAAAGGAAAACCAAGGGAGAAGCTATCAGAAAAGCACTCAGGGATATAGATTCTCGGGAAAGAAATGTTATCCAGCTGAGATTCGGAACTAGGGGAGATGTTGAGCGAACCCTTGAAGAAACGGGGAAACTCCTTAGTATCACCAAGGAGGGGATTCGCAAAATTGAGATCAGGGCTCTGCAGAAAATTCGGGAGCACAGAGCCGTCCAAGAACTTCAAAACTTTCAGTAATGCAAAGCATTCAGGGACCCTTCGCAAGGAGGGTCTTTTCTTGACAAAAATTAAATTTCTGGCTATTCTAAATGATGGCAATTTTACAAAAAAATAAGAAAAAAAGGAGGTGATAAAAATGGAATTCAATGAGTCTGTTTATTTGAAAGAAGGATTGGATGGTCTGGAAAGCGGTGACGCGATCTTTTTAAAAGGATCTATCGAAGAGAAAATCAAAAAAGTGGAGAACGATTCTGATGACATGGATGAGGCAAGTGTTGATATTGGTGACAGGTCTTATCAAATATACGTAAGACAAATCAGAAGAAACCCGCTTTTTACCTGGGAACAAGAGCTCAGACTGAGAGAAGAGATAATTGAACTGGAAGATTTGATCTATCTTCCAGTCTCCTGGGATTTTGTGAAAAATATCCAGTTGCAAATATCCAGTCTGAGGGAGAAATATATCGTACCCAATCTTCTTTTGGTGGTTAAGATCGCAATAAGATATTGGGACAGGAAAATCTCTCTGATGGATCTTATCCAGGAAGGAAATATCGGGCTCATGAGAGCTGTAAAAAAGTTCAGCCCCAGAAAGGGATACAGATTCTCGACCTATGCGACTTGGTGGATTCGCCAGGCGATTGACAGATACTTCAGAGAACACTCCAGGAACATCAGGATTCCTACTCATGCTTGGAGCAAAGTAAAGATCCTTGAGAAGACACACAGCGAGCTTTTTCGCCAATTGAAAAGAGAGCCATCCGAAGAAGAGATGGCTGAGAAGTTGGAGAAAAGTGTCGAACAGATTAGAGAGACAGGAAGAATTGCAGCTATGAATGAGGTTTCCATCTTCGAGTCTATGAGTGAAGAGGATGAGGAATTCAATATCAACAGCACTCTTTCGATCGAGTTTGCCTTTGATGAACATTGTGACGGGAATTCCTTAAGAGAGAGGATAGAAAAAATCCTTCCAACCCTTAGGCCTCGGGAAGAGGATGTGATAAGGTCAAGGTTCGGTTTGAACGGCGGGACTAAGCCTTTGACGTTAGCTGAGATCGGAAATAAATATGGCCTCAGCAGGGAGAGGATCCGCCAGATTGAAAATAAGGCATTGAAAAAACTTAAGCATCCTTCAAGAGTAAGGAAGCTTAAGGACTTTGCTCTTTAAAAGCCCAGATGCAAATGCATAATGCAAGCGTCTGGGCTTTTTTTATTTTCCAACAGGGCTTGACAGTGATATCATTGAAGTGATATAATATCACTGTAATATAAAAATTAATCAAAATAAGCTTATGAAACTTACTTCCAAACAAGAAAATATCCTTAGAATGATCAGAGAGCTGATCAAAAGTCACAAGGAAAATCCGACCGGGTATGCTCTTCACAAATACCTTTCTAATCTGGGAGTCGGGGACAGCATCAAATCGGTAATGCAAGTAATCGAATCACTGGAGAAAAAAGATCTGATCAAAAGAGACAAAAGCCACAGGATCTATCTGGTAGAAAACAATAATTATGCCAATCTGGAAAGCGTTTTCTCCATCCCTCTTTACGGCCTGGCTTCCTGCGGAGAAGCGCTGGCTTACGCCGATGACAGTGCGGAAGATTTTCTTCAGGTCTCAAGGAGCCTTTTCCCCGGAAAAAAGAAAAATGAACTTTTTGCTGTAAAGGCCTTGGGAGATTCCATGGACAAGGAAAATATCAATGACGGAGATTATGTTATTTTTGAAAAATATGACGGCAAATATCTCACTGAGCTGGAAGAAAAAATCGTAGTAGCTGTAATTAATGGAATGGCCACCATCAAGAGATTTAAAAGGGTAGACAAAAACACGATCGCCCTTTTCCCGAATTCGAGAAATGCCATCCATCACCCGATATTTTTGGACAAGTCAGATTCCATTCTTATTGCCGGAGTTTTCAAGAAGGTACTTCCGGTGAAATACGTCAGCATATAATAATCGTATGGAAAATCATTTGAAAGCTCAGGCTCGCGATGGCGGGCAGGGCGTAAAAGCAGTTAAGAGAGAAGAAAAGAAAAAACCGAAAATGAAAGTTTCCGGGAAAAGTGTTTTCAAGTTGAGAGATATCATCATAAAGAAAGCCAAAGACAAAAGATAAACGAACGTTCTTTAAAAGGGGGTATTATGGTCAAGGAGTGTAAGTCGAAACTTTTTGTCGGACTCAAGGGGGATCCGGGAGATTCTTTCTCGAATGAAACGATAATCAATGCTCTTCGGGATGCCCGATTATCGACGGATTATGTCAACAAGATGTACAGAGGCAAAGAAGTGTATGTCTGGGAAGCGACTCCGGAATTTCTGAAGAACCTGTATATTTTCAGGGCAAGAAACAACGCTCTCAGGTTCGAAGTTTACATCGAAGAGAGATTTGCTTTCCGAAAATTCCGGCTGTTTGAGCCGGGAGTAAAAAAGAAAGCGAAGTATTCAAGATTCTCCAAGAAGTGAAAGCAATCTTGGAAAAAGGCTGTGGAAAAATCCGCAGCCTTTTTTAACTTTGCCGGATTAAAAATATTGTGTAAAATGAAGATGCTTTACTAAAATTGCTAATGAGTAAAAATAGCAGAGAAGGAGGTGGCGAGAATGTGCGGCGAAAAAGTTCTTACAGGTTCTTTGGAGGCATTAAGAGAGTTTGTCTCAAATCCGAACTACTTCCATTGTATAGGAATGGTAGTTCCGAGGAGAATAGGAGTGCTTATTTTCCTGGCTAAGCTGGAGGGCAAACATTATATCTCCGGATCCTTGAATAGTGGAAATATTGTTTTTCACTTGGTGGATTGGAAAGGTTGCAAGTGGGTGATATTAACTATTCCCAAAGAAGATGTTTCTTTCGCGGAAGAGCTAGCGAAGGAAAACGGCCTTGTGATGACCAAGGGATCGCCTTCGGTCATTGCGAAAGGAAAAACTTTCCCATTTCCCGTTCAAGGAGAAAATATCTTTACTCTTACCGGTAGCCAAGAAGAAATTGCCGACAGGAAAAAATACGCAATGCTTCTTGTGGAAGAGGACAGGGAGATTGATGAATTTCTCGAAATCCAGGAAACGATCAAAAAAGGCCAGATCCAATAGGCCTTTTTCTTTTTGTCGGAATATTTCTAATTTTTTGATTCCGGTTCGAATAGAAAAATAATTTGGGTTTAGGATATTTTTTATTTGCAAAAAGGAAGATAGGGGGTAAAATTATATTATTAAGAAAATTTATCACTTAAAAAATATGGAAAAATTTTCACGAGAAAGATTAGAAAACCAGATTATTTTTCCCGATCTGGAAAAAAGATTTAATGGAGCTGAAAACAGTCTTAAAGAATACAAGATAGATGTGGATCTATTTTATGATTTGTACGGAAAAGAAAAGGTGGAAGAAGACAAGTCGAAAGTCGGGCATATCAAAGAGAAATTTCTCAGAGAAAATACTCCTTCTGAAATTGAAGCGAAAAAGATGGCAGTTATTTTTGAAGCGCTTTTCAACAAGCACGGAGAGCAAAGCGATTGGTTGGGAGGAAACGCTTCAATAATTCCCACTAGCGAATATGACGATATTGTGAATGGAGTCGATGCTATTGCGGAATTTGCCGAAGAAGGAAAGAATCCTTATCATTTGGGATTGGGGATCGATGTGACTTACAGCTCGCATATTAAAAAGAAATTTGAAAAAATAAAAGAAAAAATCGACAATGGAAAACTTTCTGAAATAAAATATTTTCAGTCTATTAATATGGATTTCACTGGAAAATTATCTCAGATTCCCAGAGTGGTGATTGCAATTACCAAAGAAACTCTCAAAGAATTGGTGGATTTGGATGAAGGCAGAAAGAATAAAGAACTAGCCGTTCATTTTATCCAATTTCAGGTATTGGAAGAAATATTGATGCAACTTAAATTGTTCAAAGGATATGCTGAAAAAGTCGGGCAGATAAAGATTGTTGAAAAGTTTGAGATGACTGAACGAATCATCACTGAAATTTATGAGAATAAGAAAGAAACTGTTTTGGATAATGGAAAAAGAGACAACTCCTTAAAGCTTTTGGAAGAACAGGCAAAAGCAGTTTTCTCTTGAAAATTCCGAATACTTGACAAAAACGAAAAAGTTTAGTATAAATCAAATATAATTTTCAAATCTCGATATTAATAGGAGGAAGATTTATGGCGATGGGAGTAAAAGGGACCAGAAATGGAATAGTCGACCTGGTTGATATGTTCGGAGGGGCGTCGGATGAAAGGCCGAGGCTTATCGTCAAAGAAAACTCGACAGTTATCAGGAGAGACAGAAAAACTCTTCCAGAGGACGTGAGAGTGAAGGCTTCTCGCTCCGGAGAGGAGTAGGAAAATAAGAGCAACATCAACATCAGCGGGCATTGGCAAACTGGCCAAGAGCCCGCTTTCTTTTTTTAAAAAATATCTGTTTTAGCGGATGTATATTTAAGCTTGTAGTGTAAGGTGTACTTAAAACGGGAAATAAAAAAGCCGGAGGGTTTTGCCCTGCCGGCCCGTTTTCGTTCCCTAGAGATGAAGAAATTTTCTGATCCTGGTTATTGTTTTTCTCAATAAAGAATCATTCTCTCTTTGCATCTCCTCGATCCTTCGGTAGGCAAACGAGAATATTTCTTCGTTGAGATAACCGTATCTGCGCTTGCTTCTTGAAGATTTTCTTCCTTCTCTTACAATTTCAGAAAGACCCATGAACATTGTCAGAAGGTCAGTCACTTCTTCGTTCTGCCAAAGTTCCGGTTTTACTGTTCTAAGAAGAACATGGGACATTTCATGCGAAATACAATAGAAGAAAGTTTCGAACTTTTCATACTGGAGAGACTTTTTAATCCTGATTGTCAGCTTGCATTTTCCTAGATTGGGATCTCCGAAAATAGGCATAAAGTCAGGGGTCATAACCTGTGCGGCCCAGCCAGTGCGGTCGTGGAAATTTCTTATTGCAAAATCCTTTTCAAGCTCCGGCAGATTCTCAAAGTTTTTGTTGTAAACATATTGCAACCTGAATTCCATCGGAAGACCGAATATGTTTTTTATCTCCCAGACGAAATCCGAGAAACTGCCGTCTTTTCTGCATCTTTCAAACTTATTGCGTAATCGCTCGATATTTTCCGGATCTAGGTTGTCTTTTAACCCGAATGTTTGAAATAGAATCGTGATAATATTATCGATCCTTTCGAAATCGGATAATAATGCCATGTTCTCCTCCTTTTTAAAATTGCTGTTCCAGTATATACTGGCAGACTATGAATGATGGCATTTAAACCGCCTTCTGTCAATAATCCGGTTGAAACAAGAACGAAAGGGGGGTAAAATAAAGATAGGAATGAATAATAAATATTAAATAAAAAAATATGGAACAAGAACCAATGCCAAGCATGGCGCCTGAACCGGGGAAAAAACCTGATTCAAAAAAATTTCTAATTGCCATAATAATCGTTCTGTCCATAGGATTTTTAGTGATCGGTTTTCTGCTGATGCGCAGCATGAATAGAAATGCTCAACCGGAAAATGAAGCGGCAACCGGAGAGCCCTCGTCTTCAACGGTTTCGAGCAACACAACAAACGAAAGCGCCGCTTCAACGACATCCGAAACGGAAGAGACTGCTCCCGTGAATGCCAAAAAAGCCGATCTCTATGTGAAAAGCTATACCCTGAGCGAAACTCCGAAAGTCGGATCCGAATTTACAGCCACAATAATAATCGGCAATAAGGGGCAGGTCGCATCGGCTGAATCGTATTGGGAATGGTGGTCCACCGATTCCAAACAGATCTGCAAGAAAAAAATAGGGGCTATTGCGGCTGGAGGAATCAGCACCGTTGAATGTAAGCATACCTATACGGATTGGAGCGACTATACGACCAAGGCGATCGTCGACTCGCAAGGCGACGTGGAAGAAGGCGATGAGAACAATAATGTAGCCACCAAGGAAGTGACTCCGATCCATGGAAAACCGGATCTGACCATCACCGAATATGAATTTAATCATGATCCGGTAATGGGGGAAGAATTCAAAGTTGAAATTACGATTAAGAATAAAGGAGAAACCGATGCCGGAGATTTCAAATGGGAATGGTGGTCAAACGCCTCTTCGTCATCATGCGATGGAGAAGTTGACGGATTGGAAGCCGGCGAGAGCACGGAGGTTTCCTGCAAGTATACCTATGGCGGCTGGTCGACATACGAAACAAAAGCGGTGGTCGATGTTGATGATGAAGTTAATGAAAAGAATGAGGGGAATAACACTTCGACAAAGACTGTGATTCCGGAGCATTAATTTAACGGAAGCTTTCTCAATGGCTAACTATAAAGCGTTAACTCTGTTAACGCTTTTTTATTTTTCCTTGAAAAATAGCCCGAATAGGCATAGAATTGAGTTACAAGAAGAATGTCACAGGAAAATTTTTAATATTCAAAATTATGCGATTTATTCTGCGTTCGAAAATTCATAAAGCTATTGTTACCGAAGCTAATCTTAATTATGTCGGTAGCATTACGATTGATGAGGATCTGATCGAGAAGGCAGGATTTTGGCCGGGGGAAAAAGTCCTGGTGGTCAGCAACACGACCGGAATACGATTGGAAACTTATGTGATGGTCGGTGAGCGGGGATCCGGAGTTATCTGTATGAACGGCGCCGCCGCCCATCTTATCAAGAAGGATGAGGAAATTATCATTATGGGATTTGAATTGACGGATAAAAAAATAAATCCAATGAACATCCTGGTGGATAAAAATAACAAATTTTTAAAATTCTTATAAATTAAAAATTAAAACGATATTTTATGGAAAATTCATTAGAAAAAATGGTGAAGGAAAAAGATCCGCAAGCGATCCAGGTAAAAGAGTTGCTTGATTTTTCGGTAAAATATAAGCTCGATAGCAAGGAGATGACAAAAGCCTATGAAATAGCTTTGGACTTGGAAGAGCAGGAATCCCCAGAAGCGATCCGCGAGGAAGTCAAAACCCTGGCGGAAAAAATGAAAAAATTCATCAATGAAGGCCTGGCTCTGAATAGGATAGTGGAACTGGTAAATCAAAAAGTGGATTATGAAAATGCTCCCAAGGAGTATTATGCCATGGTTAGCAGTATGCCGATAAACGACAAAGGCAAAAAAGTATTGAAATCAATCGTGGAAAGAAAAAGAATGGGAAGCCTTGCTATTTTTGAGGAAGGGAAAAAACTTTGCGAGGTGGATATTTCAGACAGGGTTTTAAACGGAGAATGTAGCCAGAACGACTTGGCAGTGGAACTTATGTATATCCTCGATCGGTTCAAAGACAAAAAAATCGAAGTGATGTTTTCGGAATAAGAGTTTAAAAATAAGAATATGATTAAAGTCAGAAAACCGACTGAAGAAGAAATAAAAACGGTAAAAATAAAAGATTTTCCTAAGGTCGACAGGCCAAGGGAGAAAATAGAAAAATATGGACCGGAAAAATTATCTGAAGCTGAACTTTTAGCAATATTGCTTCGTACAGGAACAAGAGGGATAAATGTTGTAGAACTTTCTAAAAAAATATTGAAAAAATTTAATGATGGAAAAATTTCAGATGCAAGTTTTAAAGATTTAAAAAATACTTTTGGATTGGGTGCGGCCAAAGCGACCGAGATTATGGCATGTTTCGAACTTGGTAGAAGGATGCTCAAGGGAAAGAAGACCTCGATATTGCTATCTCCTAAAGATGTCTGGGAGAGGATGGCGGATCTGCGTAGTAGAAAAAAGGAGAATTTTGTCGTTTTTTATCTTGATAGCAGGAGCCAGGAAATAAAGAGAGAGATAATTTCAATAGGCACATTGAATGAAAGTCTGGTACATCCCAGAGAGGTTTTCGAGCCTGCAATCAAGAATAATGCTGCTTCAATAATAATTTCTCACAACCATCCTTCGGGAAACGTCGAACCTTCGGAGGCAGATATCAATATCACGAAGAAGCTCGTCAATGCTGGAAAAATTCTTGATATCAGGATAATCGATCATGTAATAGTCGCGGATGGTAAATGGACGAGCATCAAGGAATTTTGTTAGGTCAAAAAATATGAGTGAAAATTATAAGACAAAAGAACAGGTCTTGGAAAAAGCGAAGACTATCCTGGAAAATTCTTTACGTGAAGTTATTTCAAAAGAATCAATCGAAACTATTGAAAGCCGGATTGGAGAATATGGGATGAAGCGCAAAGGTTTTTTGGGAGACCTCATAGAAAAATATTTTTTTGGGATAAATCCAGGAAATATTAGTGAGCCAGATTTCACTATTGCAGGTGTCGAACTTAAAACTACACCGCTGAAAAGACATTCTAAAAAAAAGCTTACTTCGAAAGAACGCTTGGTCTTTTCAATGATCAACTATGATACTATTGTAAGCGAAACGTGGGAAGTAAGTTCATTTTTAAAAAAGAATAAGACATTGCTCCTGATGTTTTATCTATGGATTGATGATCAGAGTATCCTTGACTATAAATTCAAATTTGCACATCTGCTAGACCTACTGAAAGATATTTCTAGCGAAGACGTATTTCAGATTAAGAAAGATTGGGAATATATAGTTGCAAAGATTAGG
>JAKLHP010000030.1 GCA_022710085.1 Patescibacteria group bacterium
GATAACGAGAGTCTTTCCGTTGTAGCTGGAACTTACGTTCAGGGTAACCGTGACGTCTTGGGAGAAAGTGACTTGTTTGTTGGGAATACCTATTTTGATGGCTCCTTTGGAGTTGGAGTTTTCTTGGCTGATGGTTTGGGAGATGTCGGAAACGGCGAGGGCGGTGATATCCATGGTTCCGGAAGACGGGGTGAGGGTGGTATTGGAAGGGATGGTATATTGGAAAGAACCGGACTGAAGGGTGTAGTTGGTGTTGATGGTAGCCTGGGTGGCTTCGGTGTTGGTTCCGGTGACGGTGATGACTCCGCTGGTTACATCGGCTTCGATATCCTCAGGGGTTGGATTAGTTACGTCTTTGCTGATGATTAGGGTGAAGGTGGCACTGACAGAATCTCCTCCGTTAGTTACGGTCAGGGTGTAAGTCCCGTTCTCGGTGATGGGAGTGCCGGAAGTGTAAGAGCTTCCATTAAGAGTGGCGGTGCCACCGGAAAAAGTAGGAGAAACAGAAGTAAAATATGTCTGACCGTCGGTAACGCCGGAGATGGATGGAGGAAATGCTCCCGTGGCAGCTATGGCAGAGCCGCCTGGACTGGCATATACAATAGCAGCAAAAGTTCCGTTGCCATAAGCCAAAGACGGCCAATTATTAGAAACAGGTAGAGTTGTTTGAGTCCAGGTTATTCCGTCTGGAGACGTAAGAGCCGTGGATGAAGCAGCGCCAGTAAGGACAAAGATTCCACTACCATAAGCCGAACCATACCAATATCCAGAAACAGGCAAAGTTCTTTGAGTCCAGGTTATTCCGTCTGGAGACGTAGCAGCAACATCAGAACCCCAAGTAGTAGTCACAAAAGTTCCGTTGCCGTAAGTTACAGAACGCCAATTAGCAGTTGCCGGCAAAGTTCTTTGAGTCCAGGTTATTCCGTCTGGAGACGTAGCAGCGATGTTGGAGTTATAAGAAACAGCCACGAAAGTACCGTTGCCGTAAGTTACAGAATAGTAAGTAGCTGAGGGCAGTGTTCTCTGAGTCCAATTAGTTCCATCCGGAGATGTGGCAGCGATATTGGAGTTTCCAGGGATAGAAACAAAAATCCCGTTGCCGTAAGCTATGGTATGCCAGCTAGCAGTCGTAGGCATAGTCCCCTGAGTCCAAGTAATTCCATCTGAGGATGTGGCAAATTTTCCACTGGATGATTCCGATGTGGCAACAAAAGTCCCGTTACCATAAGCCACAGCACAATATGAAGCAGAGGGTATAGTTCCCTGAGTCCAAGTAATTCCATCTGAGGATGTGGCTACTACAGGTTTACCAACTGCGACAAATTTTCCATCTCCATAAGTAACATTTTCCCAAACTCCAGTAGATATCGTCCTTTGAGTCCAGGTAAAATCAGCTCCCTGGACAATATTGGAATTTAAAAAGACTCCGGAAAAAAGAGCCAGAAAAGCAATAGCAATTAAAATTTTCAGGTTATTTTTTTTATTGTTCATTTTTTTATTGTTTTTTATTTTAAAGAGATAAGTTACAACTTTATTGTACCATTTCCAAAAAAATCGACAAGACTTTTCAAAAGAAGAACTGGAAAAAATAAAAAACTCGGCAAAAGAAATAAAACTTAAATAAAAAACAGGAGAAAGTTTCGCCGCCACATTTATTGCAATTACTGCAATGCGACAACGCAATCTTCTCCTGCATGTTTACTTCACGTCGACGACTATTTTTCTCTCTTTTGTTATTACGGTTCTTTTGCTAAAAACCTTATACATCGAACCTTTATCGCCTTTAGCAACTTCATCATCAATGACCCTCGTCAATTCTGGAGGCAATTCCGAGATAAGCAATGATTCATCCAAATGTGATGATTCCACCTCCCTCATTTCTACAACTCTTTTTTCTAAGTCAAAGATGACATAGTAGTCCCCGTCTCTGACGCTTTTGAATTTAGCCGGCTTTCCGATTGCGCAATGATATCCGCAAAAAAAGCCACTATTGCTTCGAATACCAACAAACTTCCGATTTCAACCGATACTATATGTGGCAAGTTTCCTTTAGCATGATACGAGATTAAAAAAGATGCCGCAACCGCTACAAACAGCAAGCAAAACAAAAGAATTTTTCCTTTCAGCATGACTCCCTCCTCTTATTTTTTGAAAGCTTTACAAAAAAATGGCTTCCAGAATTCCGCCCATAGTGGCATCCTTCCAAGAATTCTCAAGGTCAGATACGCTTAACTACTCACGAACATTAAGGAGGATTGTTCGTTTTGGACTACGAGCGAAATTCCAAAAACCATTGTTTTTTCAAGGAAAACCCCTAAAAAAGTGGTTTTTTAATTTGATAAACAACAACGATAACATTGCATCGTAGCAAAACTGAAAAATTTGTCAATAGAATCGAATACTGATATATTCAAATAGGATTATGAAATTTTTAAACGCTTTAAATAAAATTAATGGGCTAGGCCCTCAAAAGATGAAGCTTCTTTTGGATTTTTTCGGCACTTCTCAAAAAATCTGGGAAGCAGACTATGAAAATCTCGCAAAAAGTGGCATTGGAGAAGCGATTTCAAAAAAAATATCTTCTGAAAAGGAGCAAATCGACCCGGACAAAGAATGGGAAAAGCTTGAAAAAGAAAATGTTAGAATAATTACCCTTAAAGATTTTTCTTACCCCCCGCTTCTTCGGGAAATACCCAGTGCTCCTTATATACTATATATAAAGAGCGACTTGGAACTCTCTGAAATTTTTTCCGAACCTATGATTGCCGTTGTGGGATCAAGAAAAATGACAAGCTATGGCAAGCAAGTAGCTTACAGTTTTTCCAGAGAACTTGCTTTGGCTGGAATCAGCGTGGTAAGCGGAATGGCTCTCGGGGTTGATGCTGAAGCTCATCTTGGAGCATTGGAAGCTAAGGGAAAAACAATTGCCATATTGGGAAGCGGGTTGGATGATAAAAATATCGGACCAAAAACTAATTTTAATCTTTCCCGAAAAATAATAAATTCCGGAGCGCTTGTCAGCGATTTTCCGATCGATACCGAATCTCTCCCGGCATATTTTCCTGCCCGGAACAGGCTTATGGCTGGACTTACTTTGGGTACTTTGGTTGTGGAAGCAGCGGCTTCCAGTGGAAGCCTCATTACCGCTAATCTAGCTTTGGAATTCAACCGGGAAGTATTTTCTGTTCCTGGACCGATTTTTTCTCCTTCCTCAGAAGGAACCAACGATCTCCTTAGATCCGGAGCAAAATTAGTTACCAGCATCAAAGATATTCTGGAAGAACTCCATCTGGAGAAAAGAAGGGAAATAGAGAAGGCCAGAAAAATTATTCCCGATTCAGAAGAAGAAAGAATCATTCTTGAAAAGTTGGGATCAGAACCGGTTCACATTGACAACCTAGTTAAACTAACTAAACTTAAAACAGCAACCGTCGCTTCAACGCTAGTTATGATGGAAATGAAAGGAATAGTAAAAGACATCGGCGGACAAAATTATATTTATATAACTTAAAACGCGCGGTGTGAAACGCTTAATGTTCCACGCTTCCGTGTTCCATGATCAATGAAACTGATTATCGTAGAATCTCCAACCAAGGCTAAAACTATTTCCAAATTTTTGGGAAAAGAATATTCCGTGAAATCATCTTACGGCCATGTTCGAGATCTTCCGGAAAAAAAAATCGGAATTGATGTTAAAAATGATTTTGAACCGGAATATGTCATACCCGCCAAAGCCGAAGATAAGGTGGCAATTTTAAAAAACTCATCAGAAAAAGCCAAGGAAGTAATTCTGGCAACTGACGAAGACCGAGAAGGAGAAGCTATTGCCTGGCACCTGGTTCAAGCTTTGGAATTAAACAAAAAGAAAAATTATGAAAGGATTGTTTTCCATGAAATCACGAAAAGCGCAATTGAAAAAGCTTTGGAAAAACCCAGAAAAATTGACATTAAATTGGTGGATGCCCAGCAAGCCCGAAGGATTTTGGACCGTTTGGTAGGTTATAAGCTTTCCCCTTTCCTTTGGAAAAAAGTGCGGCGAGGACTTTCTGCCGGACGTGTTCAATCGGTGGCTCTTCGGATCATTGTGGAAAGGGAAAGAGAAATTGAAAAATTCAAGTCTGAAGAATATTGGACCATTTCAGCTACCCTAAGAGACGACAAGCAGGCAACTGGCGACAAAGATTTTGAAGCAGGCCTCACTGAAAAAAATAATGAGAAAATAGAACAAACCATTACCCTGAAACTTTTTGCTGGAAATTATAAAACTAGGAAAACGACAATAAACACCAAAAAATCCGCTGAAGAGATAACCAAAGAACTGGAAAATTCCAATTACAAAGTTTTTTCTGTCGTCCAAAAGGAAATAACTCGCAATCCTCTTCCGCCTTTCACCACCTCTACTCTGCAACAAACAGCTATCAATAAACTTGGCTTTTCATCCAAGATGACAATGTCTATCGCCCAAAAGCTTTATGAGGAAGGGCACATAACCTATATGAGAACTGACAGCGTTAATCTCTCCCTGGAATCCATGATTTCCGCCAAGAAAATCATCGGAAAGACTTTCGGAAAAGAGTATTCTCTGGAAAATCCAAGATTTTTTAAAACAAAATCCAAGGGAGCCCAGGAAGCCCATGAAGCAATCCGCCCGGCTTACCCTGAAAAAAATCCCGAGGAGCTGAAAAAATCCCTAGATAACAATAAATACAGGTTGTATAAACTTATCTGGAATCGAATGATCGCTTCCCAGATGCAGCCGGCTGTTATGAATTCAGTAAAAGTTGAGATTGAGGCTAAGCCGAAAAATTCAGAAAATGTTTATCTTCTCCAGGCTAATGGTTCGTCCATAAAATTTGACGGATTTTTGAAAGTTTACGGAGGAAAAAGTGAAACTGATGAAAAACTCCTCCCCCCAATGAAAGAAGGAGACAATTTGATCCTTACTAAAGTAACTTCCGTTCAAAAATCCACCACTCCGCCCCCGCGTTACAGTGAAGCCGCTTTGGTAAAAGTTCTTGAGGAAAACGGGATTGGAAGACCTTCAACCTATGCTCCGACCATCTCTACCATCATCGACCGGAAATATGTCGATAAGAATGAAGAGAAAAAACTCTTGCCGCTGGAAATAGGATTTTTGGTAAATGATATCCTGGTTACCCACTTTCCCGAAATTGTTGATATCAATTTTACTGTTACAATAGAAGAAGATTTCGATAAAATTGCCGAGGGAGAAAAAGAATGGAAACCGGTAATAAGAGAATTCTACGAACCTTTCAGCAAGCATCTTATCAAAAAAACCAAGGAGGTGAAAAAGGAAGACTTCATGGAAAAATTAGACAAGAAATGCCCCGAATGCGGCGGAGATCTTCTGGTTAAATTCGGAAGATTTGGAAAATTCATCGCCTGCTCCAACTATCCGAATTGCAAATATACAGAAAAAACCGAAGAAGAAAAGAAAGTCGATGAAGAAAACTCAGGAATAATTTGCGAAAAATGCGGATCTCCCATGGTAGTTAAACGCGGACGTTATGGAGCATTTCTGGGGTGTTCGAAATACCCCGATTGTAATAACATTCAGAGCATCGAAAATAAAACCGGGATTAAATGCCCCCTATGCAAGGAAGGAGACATCATCGAGAGAAAATCAAAAAAAGGAAGGGTATTCTATGGATGCAATAAATATCCAAAATGTGATTTTGCCTTATGGAACAAGCCTAACGGAGAGAGATGCCCCAATTGCGATTCACTGCTCGTTTTTGCTGCCAAAGGAAAAATAAGATGTTCCAATAAAGAATGTAAATTTGAGAAATAGGATACTATTTATGGTCAAAATTGAAGATGTCCTGAAAAATTTCAAATCCAATCTGAATCGAGAAAGGAAAAACAGAATTCTCGAGGCTTATGAATTTGCTAAAAAAGCTCACGAGGGACAGAAAAGGAAATCAGGGGAAGATTATATCCAGCATTCGCTGGAAACTGCTCTGATAATCGCCAAGGTTGGAATGCGATCCAAGACAATTGCTGCCGGACTTCTTCATGATGTTCCGGAAGATACTGATAAAACTTTAGAGGAAATCAGCAAAAAATTCGGCGAAGAGATAGCTTTCATGGTAGATGGAGTAACTAAGTTAGGAAAAATCAAACTCCGAGGTTCCCAAGAAGAATATTTTTTGGAAAATACCCGAAAAATGTTTCTGGCAATGGCTGCCGACATCCGCGTTGTTATCATCAAACTCGCCGACCGACTTCATAATATGAGGACCTTGGATCATGTTCCCGAAGAAAAACAGCAAAGAATTGCCCGGGAGACGATGGAAATATTTGTTCCTATTGCCGATAGGCTAGGAATCGGAGAAATAAAGGGAGAGTTGGAAGATTTGGCTTTTAAATTCATGGATCATGAGAATTATAATAAAGTCAAACACCTTGAAGATAAACTGTATCAAGAAATTGAAAAATACATTCAGAGGACAAAAGAAGAAATCGAAAAAGACTTGAGAAGAGAGGGAATAAAAATAATTGAAATTAAGGGACGGGCCAAAAGGCTCCATAGCCTGTATCTCAAACTCCAGCAGCACGATATGAATATTGACAGGATTTATGATTTGGCTGCGGTAAGAATAATCGTACCGGAAATTGCTGACTGTTACGAAACGCTGGGAATCGTCCATAAAAAATATCATCCCCTGGTTGGAAGAATAAAAGATTACATCTCTCTCCCCAAACCCAACGGCTATCAATCGATCCATACTACCGTTTTCGGACCGGAAGGAAAAATTCTGGAAATTCAAATTCGAACCAAAAAAATGGATAACGAGGCTGAATTTGGAATTGCATCCCATTGGATTTACAGCGAGCAGGAAAAAATTAGCTGGAAAAGATTTTTCTTCAAGGGAAAAGCAAAATTTCCGGAAAAAGAACTTGTTTGGATCAAGCAACTCCGAGAATGGCAAAATGAAATCGGAAGAGATGATGATGAGTTTCTTTCCGGGCTCAAAATTGATTTTCTGAAAAACAGGATTTTTGCTTTTACGCCCAGAGGAGACATTATCAATCTTCCCGAAGGAGCCACACCCGTTGATTTCGCCTATATGATCCACAGCGACATCGGAAGCAGGACTATGGGAGCAAAAGCTGACAGGAAAATTGTTCCCTTAAGTTATCAGATTCAAAATGCTCAGGTAATCGAAATTCTAACTTCCAAGGAAACCAAAAAGCCCAGCCAAGATTGGCTGACCTTTGTCCGAACTTCCAACGCTAAAGCTCACATCAGGAAAGAACTCAAAAAATACGAAGAGATGGCAAAAAAATCTTAGCTCGCAATCCTTCCTAAAATTCCGTCCAGTTCTTCTTTGGAATAATATTCAATGATAATTTTTCCACCTCTTCCGGATTTGGAAAATTTGACTTTTGTTCCCAAAATTCCCATCAGCTTGTTTTCCAACTCCTTTATCTCAGGATCAACGTTTATCACCCTCTTGTGGGATTTCACGGAAACTTCTTTAGCTTTTTCTTCAACCTGACGCACAGTCAGGCCGTTTTTTTTAATCAGCTCAAAAAGGGCTCTCTGTTTTTCCTGATTGGAAAGCGCCAGAATCGCTTTGGCATGCCCTTCAGTAATTTCTCCTGAAATGATTGCTTTTTGAATTTCAACCGGAAGACCGAGCAGTCTTATTTTGTTGGCTACCGCGCTTCGGCTTTTCCCCATTTTCATCGCCACTTCTTCTTGGTTCATTTCGAACTCATCCACAAGCTTCTGATAAGCCTTAGCTTCTTCAATGGGATCAAGGTCGTGCCTTTGGACATTTTCAGTTATGGCTAGCTCCAGTTTTTCTTTCTCTCCAGCTTCCCGAATAATTACCGGGACTTTTGGAAGTCCGGCTCTTTTGGCAGCTTCGAATCTTCTTTCTCCGGCAACCAATTCAAACCCGGCTCCGACTTGAGTAACAATAAGCGGCTGAATCACGCCATGCTCTTTTATTGAGGCAGAGAGCTCATTAAGTTTCTCTTCATTAAAATACAACCTTGGCTGATGGGGATTAGGAATAATCTGATTCACATCAACTTCGATGATACTTTTTCCCTTAATATTGAATCCTGCGCTCTTATTTTCACTAGCTGTAATATTTGCCGAAGGAGCAGTTTGAACTTGAGAAGAACCGCTCGAATAATTTTTTTTCGGGATAAGCGACGAAAGTCCTCTTCCTAAGCCATAATTTTGAGCCATAAATATT
Organism: Patescibacteria group bacterium; assembly: GCA_022710085.1. Classification (GTDB taxonomy): domain Bacteria; phylum Patescibacteriota; class Minisyncoccia; order Moranbacterales; family JAKLHP01; genus JAKLHP01. Next base: position 8,235 of record JAKLHP010000030.1, read on the forward strand.
TTAAATTCGAAATTCAAATATCGAAATTCCAAATAATTTTTAAAATCCAAATATTTAAATCCAAAACGTTTTGAATTTTGTATTTAGAAAATTTGAATTTATTTCGGATTTCGGATTTTGTGCTTCGGATTTTTTAATTTTTACACTGTAAAACTTTTTGTATTTTCTTTTTCCATTTCTATTATTTCTCTGGCCAGATTTTTGTATGATCTTGCTCCTTTGGAAAGTGCATCGAATTGAAGGATTGATTTCCCAAAGCTGGGAGCTTCAGCCAGACGTACGCTTCTTGGAATCACACTGTCAAAAACTCTTCCCGGAAAATGGTCGCGCATTTCGCGGACCACCTGGCGAGAAAGACGGTTTCGTTTGTCATACATCGTAAGAACCGCTCCCATAATTTTAAGCTGGGGCTGGAGATTGTCTTTGACCAAGTTGATTGTATCGAGAAGCTGGCTGAGCCCTTCCAGGGCGTAATATTCGGTCTGCACCGGAATGATAACTTCATCGCTAGCTACCAATCCGTTAATCGTCAAAAGTCCCAGGCTTGGAGGACTATCGATTATTATATAATCATAATCTGTT
>JAKLHP010000031.1 GCA_022710085.1 Patescibacteria group bacterium
CATTGAAGGCTTGAAACCGATCCAGGAAAAAATGAAATCCCTTTCCGATGAGGAAGTTTTGGAAATCCTCAAAAAAGGCGCGGAAAAAGTCCGACCGATTGCGAAAGCGAAGCTCAATGAAGTGAAGAAGAAAGTTGGATTTATACTTTGATTTACTGCTTTTCTTTTGGAAACAAAAGAAAAGCGGAAGAAAAGAAAATTTTCGCAAGGCTTGTGCTGGGTAAATTCTGACGCTTGCTCGCTAAAATTTCAGTCTCCGCTTACGCTGCGATACAAAATTTCTTAACGCTCGCAAGCTAGAATTTACTACGCACTTCGCAAATGCGGTTTTTTGTTTCAAAAAACCACCTCCTGGTGGTTTTTATTATTGTATTGATTGTTTTATTTTTTTATTAATTCCAAAAGTTCGTCGCGCTTTTGTTCCATGAGTTCCTGGGATTTGGCTTCCACATTCAGGCGGATGACCGGTTCAGTGTTGGAACCGCGGAGATTGAATCTCCAGTCTTGATATTCTATCGAAACCCCGTCGATTTCATCAATCGCTCCGGTGGAATATTTCTCTTTGGCTTCAGCGATTTTTAATTTAACATCCGAAACCTGGCTGTTGATTTCGCCGCTGACAAAATACTTGTTCCAGAACATTTCAGTCATAATTTCCGAAAGCTTTTTATCCTGCGTCGAAAGAAATTTCAGCATCATTACGAATGGGATGAGTCCGTTGTCGCAATAGAAATAATCCCGGAAATAATAATGGGCGCTCATCTCGCCTCCGAAAACGACGTTATCTTTTCTCATTCTCTCTTTGATGAAAGCATGCCCGGATTTGTTGGTGATATCCTCGCCTTTGTTTTCTCTGGCGATATCCTGAATGGCCCAGATTAATCTTGGGTCGTGAAGGATTTTTTCTCCCGGCTGTTTTTCGAGAAATATCTTTCCAAGAAGCGCAGTAATGAAATATCCCTCAATAAATTCTCCTTTTTCTGTGAAGAAGAAACAGCGGTCAGCGTCGGCATCCCAGGCTACTCCGAAATCAGCCCCGTTCTCGACAACCAGTTTTGAAATTTCTTCCCGATTTTCCGGAATGAGAGGATCCGGTCTTCCTTTGGGAAAATTTCCGTCTGATTCCCAGTTGAGTTTTACGACGTCAATAGCTGTTCCTTCCAGCAGTTTATCAATTGCTCTTCCTCCAACTCCGAAATTAGGATTGGCGACTATTTTAAAATTTTTGAATTTGGAAAAATCGGCGAAGGTTTTTATTTTGGCGATATAGTCATCCATAATATTTTTTTTCTCAACCAGTTTTAAATTTTCCTCGCCAATCTCAAAATCATTGATTTCTGAAGCGTCATTTATGGCGATATCTCGGATGTCAAAAAGTCCGGTGTCGGAAGAAATTGGCCTTGACTCTTCTCGGACAAATTTTGCGCCGTTATATTCTTTGGGATTATGGGAGGCGGTAAGGGAAAATCCTCCGGAATATCCGTAATTAGCCACGGCAAAATAAAGCATATCGGTGGAGATTTCTCCCACATCAATAACTTTTATTCCTTGATCGGTAACGGCTTTGATGGCAGCTTGTTTGAGAGAAGGAGAAGAGAGGCGGACATCGCATCCGATGACAACTTCGGAGGGATTCACAAATTCGCAGTAAGCTTTGGCGATTTTGTAAACATCTTGCTCGTTTATTTCACTAGGATAAATTCCCCGAATGTCATAGGCTTTGAAAATTTCAAACTTCATATTTTTTATTATTAAACATTACTTATATATTCTACTATGTTTTCAAAACAGTTCAATACTTGATAAATTCAATCTTTTGTTGTAGTTTTCAATTATTGAATTACAGAGGAGGATTTATGCTTGAAAGAAGCATTGCTTATTTGAAATGCAGCGATTTTTACGACGGATTGTTCGTGAGCAACAGGGAGGATATTGTTTTCAAAAATCTCTGTGCCAGAGATGAGTGCCCGATGCGAACCTGCATTAGGCATCAAAAAAACCAAATGGGAGGAAAAGCAGAATAAAGGGTCTCCGGACCCTTTTAATTTGCTTTATTTAAGCAATAAAATAGATTCATAGCTTGACAAAGCAGTTTTTTTTTGATATAATGGAAAGTTATCAGTAAAATAACAAAAGTTCTTTAAATCTCATATCAAAAAAGGAGGTTGCCATGGGTGACTGGATTAGGTTTTTTATCGGCACACCAAAGCGGTTTTTATTGATAATGGCAATTTTCCTGGTTGCCTATTTTCTCCACAATCCATTGCCAATTCTAGTGGATTCGGGGAATCCAACACCAGAAAGTTTGTCATCGAAATTGGGAATTTCAGTTTCGGTGATAAAGGAATTTCTGAGCCTGGATTTCAATCTGGATCCAGAGATATTCAAAGAAAGCGAAAGGATGGAATTTCTTGAGAAGTTGGCCTGTGGAGAGATTCAATCCGGAAGCTATCCAGATTATTTAAGAGGAAAAAAAGAAAAAGAAAAGGGAGAAGGATGCAAAGAAGATCCAAGTGAAAAAAACATTTGGAGTATTCTGAAAAAAAGATGGTCCGTTTTTATTCCGTTATTTCAAATAACGATTATCATCCTGGTTGGACTTTTTATGCTCAGGTCGATAATTAGAAATGGGCCCAAAGGAATGAGATGAAGAAAAAGGGAAGAGAGTTGAATCCAGCTTGCTTCCCTTCCTTTCCAAAACCATCTTTTGCATAGCTCGGAAATAATTAATTATGAGCTCAAATGAGGAGGTGGTTTTAGAAAGGAAATTAAAAATAATAGTCGGCGGACTTTAAGCGCGAGGAGGGGGATATGGATAAATTGATGCAGATTAAGACAGAAGTGGCAGCCATAGACAAGGCAATGGCTGGAGAAATAGCCACTTTCATGTCCGGAACTCTAAAGATGTCTCCCCAAAACCCTGATTTCATAAAAGTGGAGGAAGGGGTTTCAGCTGAAGAACCAAGATATGCGTATTTTATGCTTATCTTGGATTCCAAAGGATCCAATGCGGATCCGATGAAAGTTGAGAAAATGAAAGAAAGGGTGGAAAATCACATCCGCCTTCGCAGCACTATGCTGAGTCCCTAGGGGTCAGTATTCAACGAAAGGCTTTGACCGATTAGCCTTGAGTAAAACTCTAAACGGTCTTTTTTTATTTTCTGATATCCTGCTTTTCTTTTGCCGAAAAGAAAACGGCCGCAAAGAAAATTTTCAGACAAATTTCTGACTTGCTTTCTAAAATTTCCAGATCGCTTCGCTGTGAGGAAATTTTTAAACAAAAGCTGCGCCGAAATTTATAGCTGTAAATTTTCAATGCGGATTTTTGCTTGAAGTATTTATTTTTTTGTAACTTACTTTTTTATTCTAAGTGCACTTTTTCGTCGAATTTCTTGAGAGCATCCTTGAGAGGAAGATGCTTTTTTAATTCCGGATCGGATATTAAAAGTTTTTGCGCTTCTTCTCTGGCAATCTGGATGAGTTTGATGTTGGTCAGATTTTCCATGGCGATGTCAGGAATTCCGGATTGGCGGGTGCCGAAGAACTGTCCCGGACCACGCAGTTCCAGATCTTTTTCAGCGATGGAGAATCCGTCGCTGTTGTTTACGAGTGCCTTGAGGCGTTTTTTGGCTAATCCTGATTCGGAGGAAGTAAAAAGAAAGCAATAGGACTGATGCTCTCCGCGGCCGATTCTTCCCCGGAACTGATGAAGCTGGGAAAGTCCGAATCGGTCAGCATCTTCAATAATCATCGCGGAAGCATTGGGAATATCGATTCCGACTTCAACGACGGCAGTAGCGACCAAAATATCCAGTTTTTTTTCAGCAAAATCTTTCATTGCTTCTTCTTTTTCAGCGGACTTGAGTTTTCCATGGACAAGCCCGACTTTTAAATCGGGAAAAATTTCTTCCGATAATTTCTTGTGTTCAGAAACAGCCGCTTTGACTTCCGTCAGAACTTTTGAATCTTCAACGAGGGGCAGAATAACAAAGCATTGCCTGCCTTTTTTAATTTCTTCCCTAACAAAATTATATTTTATTTTTCTTTCCAGCGGGCCGATGATTTCTGTGATTATTTTCTTTCGGTCTTTCGGCATTTCGTCCAGAATCGACAAATCAAGATTGCCAAAAAAGGCGAGTGCGAGAGTTCGGGGAATAGGCGTTGCTGTCATCGTGAGAAAATGGGGAGTGATACGGACTGATGCAGATTTAACACTGACCGAACGCGGACTGTCCGTAGAATTGTTTTTCTCATCGTTTTTTGTGTAAATTATTCTTTCTATTTGGATGTCATTTTTTCCGAAGTTTGCCAGAAGCGCTAGTTTATATTCAGATTCTTTCAAGTAATGCCAAATTTGTTTCTTTTCTATTTTTCCGACAGAAGGTAATGATTTTAATTCCAAAATAATTTTATTTTCAATAATAAAATCAGGTCTGTAAGTTCCAACATTCTTATTGTTGTATTTTATATTTATCAATTTTTCTTTTTTGAACGATAGTTTTATTTTTTTGAATTCTTCTTCTAATGCTTTTTGATATACGTTTTCCTTATGACCAAGTCCAAGTTGTTTTTTAACCTCAAATATTGCTCCCCTTATTTTGTAAGTCAAATTCTCATATAATAATTTATTTGAGTAATTTTCAGTGGCAGTCTGTGTCTGGTCAGCATTGGTCAGTTCCTCGATATTTTGCTGGAGATAGGCGCGCTGGGAGACTCCGAAACGATGCTGTTCGTCAACGATTATCAAGGCTAAATTTTTACATCTAATATCTTTCTGAATGAGGGAATGGGTTCCGATAATCAGGTTTATTTTTCCGCTTCTTAATTTTTCCAGGATTTCTTTTCTATTTTTCCTTTCTTTATGGATCTGATATGAGTTAGTCAGTAGCGCAATGTTAAAATCATAATCTTTGAATAACTTGCAGAAATTATTGTAATGCTGAAGTGCCAGAACTTCAGTCGGAGCCATAATGACGACCTGATATCCGGCATCCATAACTTCCAAAGCAGAAATTCCGGCGACGATTGTTTTTCCGCTTCCGACATCGCCATTCAGGAGCCTGTTCATCGGGCGGGATTTTTCCAGATCTTTGAGGATCTGGAAAGAAGCTTTTTTTTGGGCGTTAGTCAATTTAAACGGCAGGGAATCGACGAACTTCTTGATCAGTTTTTCATCAAACTTAATTTTCACTGATTTTTCCTTCTGCCAGCTGGAACGGACCTGGATCGATTTTATCTGCACCAAAAACATTTCTTCGAAAGCGAATCTTTTCTGGGCCAGCAGATATTCATTTTTGGAATTGGGAAAGTGGATATACCTTAACGATTTTTGGATATTCGGGAGATGAAGTTTCTTGAGTATGTCTTCCGGGATCGGATCTTCCAGGTCTAAATTTAATTTCAAGAATGTCTGGATCTGCCAACGGAGCCAACGAGAAGTCAGTCCCTCAGTTTCTGGATAAACCGGAACGAGTCTTCCTGTGTTGGTCGGAATCCGGCTTTCCATTTCCCAAACCGGATTAGAAAAATAGAGGCCGCTGGAATCAGCAGAAACTTTTCCGCTGAGGCGGACGTTTTTCCCCTCAGTGAGCGTATCGGATATATATGGCTGATTGAACCAGACGGCTTTTATTACTCCGGTTTCATCCTGGATCTGGGCTTCTGTAATATACATCTTTTTTTTCCAGGTCCGGATGCTTTTGACTTTGATCGCAGTTCCTTGGATGGTGGCAATCCGGCCACTATACAATTCCGCGATCGAACGCATTTCGGAAAAATCATCATAGCGGAAAGGAAAATGAAAGAATAAATCGTGAACGGTAAAAATACCCATTTTCTCAAGAGCCTTGGCGTATTTTGGGCTAATGCGGGGGATTAACTCAAGTTTTGTTTCGGAAGTGATTATCATATTATCCAGTATATAACATATTTTAGTCTATATAAAGAACGGTTGATCCAAAAAATATTCAGTGTAAATTTATAAAAAAATCCCCCTTGGATTTTTCATTGCTAATGAATTCCGCGGGGGATACGTAAGCTCTTTGACTAAAAATGGGTGTCTTTGAATATGGGGACAGTTGATGATGGTCTGTATCCATCCATGTAGAACAATTCACAATGTCCCCAGTCTCCAATTTTTGTCGAGACATTGGCGGGAATGATGATGTTGATAGCATCGGCGCCATATAATTCAATGGGCTCGATTTCCCTAATTGCTACATACCATTCCCGTTGGGGTAATGGATAATCGTATACATGGGTAGGTCTTCCGCCGTTTTCCATATAGCCCTTAAGCCATAACAAGTAATCTTTTACACTTGCAATACGAAGATTGGGAAAAAGATGTTGCCGGGCTAGTTCCTCCCTTTTTTTCATTTCTCTCATGAATCTTTCGCCTTCCTTCTTTTGTTCCAAATCCTCTTCCTGCTTCTGGCTCCTGATTTCTTCTAAAACTTTGTTTAAGTTCATTTCCAGTCCTCCCATTGTCAAATTTCAAACTTCTACGATTTTCGTAGCAGTTGGTTATCCGTTTGATAACAACTAACGATAATACATTTTTAAGAATAAGTCAATATCTTAGTGAGGTTTGTGTTTGAAGTGATTGTCATGGTGCACCCACGAGGAATCGAACCTCGATTTCAAGCTCCGCAAGCTTGCGCTCTATCCGTTGAGCTATGGGTGCAGTAGTCGTTATTGAAGGTTTTTTGTTTAAGCAATTTTTACAAGTGAAGCAATCTTTCAGCCGAATCTACGATATTGTGCTCCTGCTTTATTTCGGGAATAAAATCAATAATAATCCTTCGGATATGTACCGGATCCTCATCTCCGATCGGAATGTGGATGTAAGGGGTCAAATTACCTTTGCTTCGGAGACTGAGAATTTTTTCGTACGGAGGGTTGTAATATATCCAAAATGATTTTAAATTTTCAAACTCGTAAATTTCATTCCCCGCAACGATTCCTTCAGGGGTAATCTTGAAATCAATCACTCGCGGTTCTTTCTGCAAGAAAAGATATCCTACAATCCCGATCAAGATGAAGGTAATGGCCATAATCGGGCTATTGGAAATTATCGCATAGGTTATTAGAGCTCCGAGAAAAATGGTGGAAAAGATATAAAATTTTCTTCCGACCGAATAGGGCTCGTGTTCAAGAGCGCTCCATCCGTAAATCGCTTCATTGTAGTTGGTTTCTTCTGAATATTCAATTTCAAATTCTTCGTATTGTGAATACTCTTTGGGATTATTGTTTTTTGTTCTTAGATCTAAGGGCATAATTTTATATTTTTGTAAATCTCGCTTTCGTGTATCAACTTGTTTTGCTGTATTAATATTTTAACGTAGTAAAAAGACAGTACTTTATTGATAAAATTTGAGTTTTTGGAAAAACAGGCAAAGAGAAAAATTAAAACAAATTTTTAAATCTTTACCCCTTGCCAAATTCGTTCTTCAGAATCCTATCCCATTCTTTGTCTATTGCTTCTTCTGAATAAGAAATGAGATTATGTTTTTTTGCTTCATCATAAAAATCTCCTGGCGGCATTTTTAATACAATTGCTGAACGTATCGGTGCATTTGTTCCTGATTTATCATTACTTATTATGGTATGCCTATCAGTAATTATCCATGTGCCAGGTTTATCTATTTTTTCCAAAAAACTTTTTTGTTCGCTATCTGAGTAATAGGTTATTTTAATTTTTTCTGATTCTAATCCACTTTCAATGAGCCATTCCTTGACTTTGTCAGCTATATATTCACAAGCATCTTTTGTATCTTGAAAATATTCAACTCCGTCTTCATTTGCTTTTTTAATTCTCTCTCTATCAAAGTTATGAATATGGGAACCCATCTTGTTTGAAAGAATGTGTACTTCTTTTGGATGTTGATCGGGGTTTTCAAGAATATTTTTAATAATTGCAGTCATAAATCTTTTATTTTTTTCTAGGTTGCCCATGTTTCCTTCTGGGAGATTTCCACCAAATAAAATTTCCATAAAAACTCTTCCAGCTAATCTGTCTATATCGTCAACTCTTCTGAATCCCAGCTCATATTTAGATTCTGCTATTTTATAAGGAATATTAGCAGTTTGATCTGAAACAATAGCTTTCTTTGAAAGCAATTTTTTATTTTCTTCATACCATTTTTTAATATCCTCGTCCTTAGTGCCTTCGGGAAAAATTTGCGTATCTACTTGACGGCCCATTTCAGTAAGCTTCTTCAATATAGTCGGGATATGATTTTTAAATAATGTATTATCTCGATAAATAAAAAATAAAGGCGCATTCTTTTTCATATCTTCTATTTTCTCTTTTTCAAAATCAAGTGTTTCGTTGTCCCGAGAATTAATTTGACCTGATTTAATTTTTTCTATAATTTCTTTTTCTTTTTCTTCAAACATTGTTTTGCTCATTGCTTTCTCTTTGTCTGTCATCATATCCTCAGCTTTTTGAATTTCTTCTTTTGTTGGTTGGTATGGTTTTTCAATGTCCATATATTTTTCTCTGTTTCCCTATTTGGCTTTCTGCCAAATCGGTAAAAATTTAATTATTTTATTTAATGACGATTTTTCTTTTTTTGCGGAAGCGGGAGGATTCGAACCCCCGAGACCCTTTCGGGCCTAACGGTTTTTCCCGCACCTTGCGGGACCCCGCCATAGGCGGTGGCAAGACTGCTACTGCAAAGCGGAGGATGAGGGATTCGAACCCCCGAGACCCTTTCGGGCCTAACGGT
>JAKLHP010000032.1 GCA_022710085.1 Patescibacteria group bacterium
CTTCCTGAGCATCTCCCAAAAGATCAATCGGATTTTCCACGGAAGATTCACCGGGAAGAAATTTTCGAAGCTCAGTTTTTGTTTCATTTGGAATTTCATCCAGTCTCATTTCACTGCCTGCGAAAGCATCAGTAGTAAGAACTCCCGGACCCCCGGCATTAGTAATGGCAACTACGCTTGCATTTTGTGGAGCCTGGGTCAGGGAAATTAATTTTATCAAGTTCAGAAATTCATCCAGGCTTTCTGCTGGAATTATTCCGGATTTCTTAAAAAGCGCCTGGATAACATCTTCGCTTCCGGCCAAAGCTCCGGTATGGGAAGAGATGGCCTTCTTGGCTTTTTCGGTTTTTCCGGCTTTTAGAATGACCACTGGCTTATTTCTGGATAATTTTCCGGCCAGTTCTTGAAATTTTTTCCCATCCTTAATGCCTTCAAGATACATTCCGATAACTTTTGTTTCCGGATCTTGGTTTAAATATTCAAAGAGATCACTTTCATCAAGCTGCATCTTGTTTCCGACAGAAATAATATTGGAGAATCCCAATCCCTCGTTCTTGGAAATATCCAAAATGGCACTAATCAGAGCTCCGGATTGGGAAACGAAAGAGATATTCCCTGTTTTCGGAAGTCCTCCGGCAAAAGAAGCATTGAGTTTTATTTTGGGCATAATAAATCCCAGACAATTGGGTCCCAGGATATTCAAGTTGTTTTCTTTGGCAGTTTCAATAAGCGCGTTCTCTCTTTCAGTTCCTTCTTCTCCAGTCTCCGAAAAACCTGCAGAAATTATCACGAAATTTTTTATTTTTTCCGAAGATTTTTTGATTACTTCCGGCACAAATTTGGCCGGAATAACGATTATTGCCAAATCCACCTCTTCTTCAATTTCAGAAAGTTCGTGGTAACATTTTTTTCCTAAAAGTTCTTCGTGCTTCGGATTAACCAAAAAAACATTTCCCACATAGCCGAGATTTAAAATGTTTTCACAGATTGCATTTCCAACTTTTCCCTTCTCATCTGTCGCGCCGACGATTGCAATTGATTTTGGATTAAAAAGTTTTTCGAGAGTCATACCTAATTATATAATATTTTCACTTAAATAACAAAATAACAGCAAATACAAAACACAAAAAAACATCCACATGCTAGCATGTGGATGAAAATGACAACATAGACTTTTTTTATTCTGTTTTTCTCAGTTTCTCGATTATTTCTTTCTGTTCTCTATTTAAATTTTTCGGAATCTTTACGATAATTTTCACCAAATGATCGCCTTTTCCGCGCCTATCCAAAAATGGAACTCCCTCGTCTCGTATCTTGAAAACTTCTCCCGACTGGGTTCCGGACGGAATTTTCATTCTTATTTTTCCATTTATAGTGTCCACCATAATCTTGTCTCCTAAAACTGCCTGGGAGAAGGTTATGTATTCATTGGAAAGGATAGTGTTCCCCTCTCTTTTGAATTTAGGATGAGGAATCACCCGAATATTCAGATATAGATTTCCGCTGGGCGCTCCTTGCTCTCCGGCTTCTCCTTGGCCTTCCAAGGAAAGTGTCTGTCCGTCCTGGATTCCAGCCGGGATATCTACTTCGATGCCTTGCTCATCTTTTATCCTTCCGTCGCCCCCGCACTTTTTGCATTTTTCGGAATAAATTTCTCCGCTTCCTTTGCAAGTCGGACAAATTGAAACTTGGGAAAAACTTCCCAGAAAGCTTTGCATCGTCTGCTTAATTTGGCCGCTTCCTTTGCAAGTCGGACAAGTCTCCTTTCTGGTTCCTGGCTCTCCTCCGGTTCCGTGGCATTTGTCGCAGACAACCCTTTTGTATAAATTGATATTTCTTTTGGTGCCTTGCACCATTTCTTCAAAAGTTATTTCTACGTCGACCTGAATATCTTTTCCCGCCTTTTTTCTACTTCTTTTTCTTCCTCCGAAAGCTCCGCCAAAAATATCAGAAAAAATATCTTCAAATCCGAATTCCTGAAAATCGAATCCTTCCTGACCCTGCTGTTGCCTGAATCCTTGAAATCCGGAAAAATCAAATCCGCCAAAACCCTGTCCTTGTCCGCCTTGAAAACCGCCTTGGTCAAAGGTTCTTCCAAATTGGTCATATTGCTGGCGTTTGGCTTTGTCAGAGAGAATTTGATAGGCCTCGTTGATTTCTTTGAATTTCTTCTCATCCCCGCCTTGTTTGTCAGGATGATGCTTGTGAGCTAATTTCCGGTAAGCTTTTTTAATCTCATCATCAGTTGCATCCTTTGAAACGCCAAGAGTTTCATAGTAGTTATTATTTGCCATCTTTGTAATCCCGCCGATTCCTCAAGGATTTATAAATTTGCGGGTTTCTTAATTGAAATATTCCTTAAGAATTATAGCAGATTATTTAAAAATTAGCAATCAATGACATTGACTGCTAATTCAATATTTCGGGGTTTTTATCATTCTATCATTTCGACTAACGCCGGGATCTTGTTGATGGTTATTACCTTAAATTTGACTAAAATCCAAAAAACAAGCGTAGAAAAAAGCATCCATAAAATATTCAGAATCGATCCGAGAGATACGATGGTTAAAAATAAAATTATTACAAGTATGGCCTGAAGAAGCGAGGGGTTAGTTTTTTCGCTTATGTCAGGCCTGAGATAATCGGTAATTTTTCGATTGATTATCCCCTCGAAAACCTCAGACATTTTTTCTTCTCCGGTAAGTCCTTTTCCTATTAAGTTTTCAAGTTTCTTCCTGCTTTCTTCCAGAATGATCCTGTTATTCTCTTCCAATATCCGACTATTGGCGCTACTCAAATTATCTCTCAGTTCATTTTTTATTTTTTCTTTCTGGTCATTGGGAATGTTATTTCCGATTTGGCTTAAAGAATTTTCAATCTGATCATTGGAGAGCGGCATTATTCCACCTTCTTCCAACTGTTTTTTTTGGGACTTGACGATAAATTCATTAACCGTAATTTCTTCATTGGAAATTTTTTTATATTCAGGATTGATGATTGAAAGGATTTTCGAAGTCAGCATGCTGGAATAACGGTTGTTGGAAAATTTTGGAACCAATTTTTCAAATTCTTTGTCTTTGATACTGAAAAAATATTGACTGGCCAGTACAATGGCGAATGCCAGAATTATGAATTGTCTTCCAGTAGTCAGGGTTTTAACAGGGCTTATTTTGATGTTAAGTCCCATGTCCCTCTTGATCCGGTAAATTCCACTCAGGGCCAAGGATAGTCCCAAAAGGATGGGAATAAAATGCCAGGGATTGAGGACAAAAATAAAACTTAGGGAAAGGCAGAAAAAGGCCAGCGCATTAAGAGCGTCCCTTTCCTTTATTATAACTGTCGCCAGATAAAAAGATATGAAAAACAAAGTGAAAAAAATTATCGGCAAAATCCACTCGCTCGAATCCGGAGAGTTTATTTCTTCTTCCACTTTCTGCCAAGAGAGAAGGGAAAAAATTATCGAAAGTGCGATGAGGGAATATTTAAGTATCTTTCTGCGCATAGGTTAATTTTATCAGATTTTTCAAGAAATAGAAAAAGGCAGAAAAAAATTATTTTAACTGCCTTCTTACATTTTTTCGAAATTTTCGAAAAAGGAAATTACTGCTTCCTTATTCTTAATTTCTGATGCTCCGAGCTTTTTCATAAAGAAGTCCCAGAGATCATTTTCCCTTACTATTCTTGCCAGTTTCTCAAGAGCTTCATGGTCGGGAAATAGCTCTCCCGAGATCTGGACCGCAAACTCAATCCTTCCTTCGATTCTCTTGTTCGGCACCTCTACCATGCTCTTCTCTCCTTTCTGTATCTTACAATAAATAATATGCTGATTCTCCGAACACAAAGATTAGCATATTTAAAGGGACAGCTTTTTCCAGATCCCCGGCCTTTTTTCTTGGATGACCTGGAGGATCATCCCAAAACCTGAAAGATTTTTCTTGACATAATCCACCAGATCTTCTTCTCTTGTCCCATCGATCAGTTCGAGAGTTTTCTTTATTACATCCTCCGTTGTTTTTCCCATTTGGGCCAACCTGATGCTTGCCTCAAACCTTTCGTTGTCCATAAATCCTCCTTTTTCAAAAAAAATATTTCAAAAATAACTCATAATTATATTCTTAAAATCCTTTTTTGTCAAGCTCTCGGACACATTTTTTTTGTAATTTATTTTAAAAGGCGTGCTCTCTTATGTTAAGAAAAAGCACGCCTTTCAGTGTTCAATTTTTTGGATCAGAACAAATCCGGAAGGAGTTTTTTCCTCCTTCTTTTGCTGCATACATCGCAGCGTCGGCCTTTATTCCCAATGAATCAAGGTCGCATCCATGGTCAGGATATAGCGATACTCCAATGCTGGTTGTGACGAATATATTTTCACCATTTATGATAAATGGCTCGTTCATCTTTTCCAGCATCCTGGTTACTATCTTTTCTACTTCCCCTATTTTTCTTATTTCCGGAAGCAGAACCATGAATTCATCTCCTCCTATCCGGGCTAGAGTGTCAACCTTGCGCAGGCAGTGCCCTATCCTGTTTGCTACTTCTTTAAGCAAAAGATCGCCAGCCTGATGACCGAAAGAGTCATTGATCCGTTTGAAATTATCAAGATCCAGCATAAAACATCCGAGGATATTTCCGGATCTAATCGAGGATTCTGAGGCCATCAAAAAACGATCCTGGAGCAATGTCCTATTAGGAAGGCCTGTTAAAGCATCATGGAGAGCTAGGTGACGGATCTTTTCTTCAGTTTCCTTTCTATCGGTTATGTCGAAGAGTATCCCCCTGATCCCGTTAATTTTTCCGTTCGAAGATATTGGAGTGGAGTTAACAATAGCGGGGAAAGTAGTACCATCCTTTCGGACACATTTATATTCCGTGTCGATTTTCTTGCCCATAAGGACAAGCTGGACGTTGTCGATGGCAGTTTCACTCTCTTCCAGCGATATGACTTGCAGGATATTGATTCCCCTGAAATTACCCTTCACCAAGACATCTTCTCTGTCGTAACCGAAGACTTTTAATCCTTTCTCATTTACATAGGAGATGTTTCCCAGTCTGTCCGTCTCGAATATCGTAAGAGGAAGGGATTCAGAAAGCTCCCTGTATTTTCCTTCACTTTCACGCAGTTCTTTCTCGTTTTTTTTTCTTTGGGAAATATCCCTGACAATTAACACATATTCATCGACAGATCCATTTTCGTTCATACCTTGAGTAAGAGCCACTTCAACTGGAAATTCGGAGCCATTTTTCCTTCTCATGGTCCATTCGATAACAAAAGAGCCATTTTCTTCTGTTTCCGATTCTATTTTTTCTCCGAATCCCTCGTATCTTCCCTCGGAAGTATGAAGAATGGATGCCGATTTTCCGACAAGCTCATTTTCTTCATACCCGAGCATTTCATACAAAGCATTGTTGCATAGAGTTATGACCCTATTTTCATTCATTACAAATATCCCGTCCATTGACCATTTAAATATCCTTTTATATATATCCATAAATCCTCCAATTTTTGATCCAAATTTTTTAAAAGAACTTACAATAATAGAACTATTTTGACTATTTGTCAATAGCCAGAAGTGCCTTTTGTAAAGAAAAGAGGCCGCAGACTTTTTCGTCTTTGGCCTTATTTTTTAATCCTTAAGATGTACGACTGTCGGACCGTCGTAAATCTCAATTATCAGTGTTTTTTTTGGATTTTTTTGAGCTTTTTGAAACAACTCGTCGGCATCATAACCATTCTGTTCCAAAATGATGCGTGCTGCCTCGAAGATATCATCACTTCCCATCCTGGTGCATCCATGAGTGACCCTTTTTCCGATGCTTTTCGGTTCATTGGTACCATGGAGACCAAGCGTACTGTTATTATCATCAAAAGAAATGAAAAGCTTTATTTTCCCCAAGGGATTATTTCTTCCTGGAGGAATTGTTTTTGGAAGGTTCTTTTTCTTTGACGTGAACTCTTCACGAATCTTTTTCGTAGGAGACCAGGCAGGATTAAGGACAATCTGCCAAATGCGTCCGACTTTTCCATATGGAATTTCTCCTGCGTTTCTGGGTGATGCAGTAGCTGCCTCATGTCTTTTCGTCAAATCTTCTTCATCCTCGCCTTCATAGATGACATCGACTTTATGCGATATGACATGAATCTTGATTTCAACAATCCGCTCCATTGCAGGTGCAGATATATTTTCCTCAGCGTACGCTGAGGAAAATATACAAACTGTCAATAAAACAACAAAAAATGCAATTCTTCTCATTGCAATTCCCCCCTCACCTTTAATTTGAAATAAAAAAGAACAAACTTGAATATAAGATGTTTTTTTGCCTTTGTCAAGTATGAAAGTCAGGGATTGATTTCCACGGCGTCCAGCTTCAGCTGCGAGTATTTGTTTTTGATGTAGTTCAAAAGGTCTTTGGCTATCTCCTTGGAATGTTTAAGTTTAATTGAATTGGCTGTGTTTAGTATACTGTTTCTGATGGTGTTGAATTTTGCATCCTCGACTGTGATTTTTCCGTTGCTGTTTTTGGAGGTCTCTTCATCTTGCTTGACCAACTCAGGGACAGTTTCCCTGAGTTTCAGGAGCTTATCTATTCCTTCCGGAGTCATAATAGTCAACATGTCGGCATCATACAGGCTTTGTCCTACTCTTGTTTTTGGTTCCTCGTATCTAAAATCTTCTCCAAATTTTTTTCTGGCTTGTTCTCCGACAAATCCGTCATTTCCCATATGGCGCACGATTGCTAGCCGCACACTTTCTGCCAATCCTTCGCTTTTTCCCATTTCCAAAAGTATCCTTTTGGCCTCTTGTCCTCCGAGCTCTCCATGCATTTCAAATTCTCCCCCCTTTTTGATATCATGAAGAATTGCTGCGATTTCCGCGATTTCTAACTCCCTCTCATCAAAACCTTCCGCCTTGGCAATTTGTCTCACAAGATAAAAAACTTGATTATTATGAATCATGAAAAGCTTCATTAATTCTTTATCTACCCCGTCTTTTTTATACATTTCTTCAACGACCCTGTTGAGCTCTTGAATTTCTTCAATTGTCGTTTCCCTTTTCCCGGTAAGATGCGGTTCTTTTTCTGTCGATGGATTTTCAATTTTTGGAGTTTCTATTTTCATATGTTTTTACACATTAAATCTATCATATTTTCGCTTTATTTCAAAACAAAATAAAGTGGCCTTGGTCGGCCTGGTATTTCCCTATTTCTCTTGCTTAACTGATGCGGATTCAGAATAAACCTTGACTCTTTTGGGCAAAATAAGTAATAATATAAAATCGCTGTTCATTAAAAAGACGAATAGGAGGTCTGATATGCCTAATTACAAAAGGATTAAATATTTCTTGACAATCTGTCTATCTGTCATATTTATCGTATCGGTAAATTTTTTGGAGATTTTTGATATTAAGACAGGATTACCGGAATTACAAACTGTGCCAGAGATGATTATTTACAGTTACATCTATCTCTTCTTTTTCTTGCTGGCAATGTTAGCGGTGGATCTATTCCGAAAAGATCTGAGCAAGCAAGTAAAATTGCTAAAGAGCTTGGGAGTAGCCGGTATAGCTTTTGTTCTGGCAGGAATTTCCGATTATCTATTATCTGGTAAAGGGCTGAACTTAACATTGTTATTCATTGGCTTCATTATTATTATATTTTCCGTTTTGGACTATGGAAAAATCAAGCAGACAATCAATAAAAGAAAAAAGTGATAATAAAAAGGAGGAGCTTTAAAAGTAATAAAGGGGCGCGCCGAACGGCTAACCCCTTTTTCATTTGTCTAAATCCAGCTTTGCTGGTCATCCCGGACTCTTTTGATCGAGCCACTTCTCGATGAATTTTGACCTTTTCGGGAGAATCTCAGATGAAAAGATGTCTGCGATGAATCTTTCCATTTTGTGGATGATCGTCTTAATATTTTCGAGATTCTTTCTGTTTATTGATGGCAGGTCGGATGGAAACTTCTCATAATGGAGAACTCCAAGCAACCTGATGAAAGCAGAGGAAGATAGCTCTTGATTGAGCACCAGATAATTACCTCTTTTTTCATACTGCATTCCTGCTTCACTTTCAATCCTTTCGAGGATCATCCTCAGGG
>JAKLHP010000033.1 GCA_022710085.1 Patescibacteria group bacterium
CCAATCAACTACGATTATATTACCAGTATTATCTTCCACCTCACACCAAGAATGTAGAACACCTACTTTGTTCCTTGGCTTTTCTTCCTCTAGCTCTTTTTCCAGCTCCCTCCTCTCTTCATTAGATAAACAATCAGAAGAGAAGTCAGACAATAAATAATTGAACAGATCATCCATAAAATAGGAAGTGTCGTATATTACACCTCCGTCTCTTATGCTTACATCCATATCTAGTGATTTTAACTTCCGCCCAATTAATCTCGCTCCTTCATGACAGCGATAATTCGGATTAAAATTCTTGATCTCATCTCTAACAGCCTTTTTCAATGTATTTTTATCCATCTTTTCTCCCTTGTTTTCGTATTGTATTCAATAAGAACGACAAGACAATCTATCATAGTTTAGATAAGTTGTAAATATCTTATTTTTACCTAAACTTTTGCAAGCCCTCGATTCAGTTCGATTTTACGACGCAGACATCGTGAAGGACGCTGGAACTGCTGTTTTAAAAAATTATAAATGTTTTTCTTGCCAATACCAATAATTTTTTTATTATCACCCTTCACCAAAATCGCTTGCTTATCCGTTAAGGCAATTACTGGATAATTTGTTTTATTGGCTGCTTTTTCTATGACCTTTTTTAAGCGTTCCTCAAAGTGAGCAGTTATTAAAAAAGGAACGAGATTTAATCCTTTTAAATTTTTGAGTCCTATTATATTTCTATCCGCATGTTTCCAAGTCGCAGCCTCAATAGTGGGACAAACAACATAGCTGCCGGCACTTAGTCCAAGATACACGCCTCCCTTTTTAACAAAGTTTTTTATAATTTTATCCAATCCGGTTTTTCTAATCCTGTCTAAATATTCAAAAGTATTCCCTCCAAAAACAAAAATAACATCTATATTTTTTAAATCATTTTTCTTGATCTTCCTATTTAATTGAAAAAATTTAATATTCCGCTCCGGTATATTAATAGCTTTGGACTGCCTAAAGAATCTTTTGATATATTTATTTTTCTTAAGATATTTGGTTGGAGTTATAATAAAAAATATCCTAATTTCAGAAGGGTTCTTATTTACCAGTTTCAAAAATTCCTTACCTATTTCAGGATTTTTCCACCAGCCAGCTGATGTTAATAATAGCTTCATATTTTTTATGCTATCAAAAAATGTAAAAAAGGCAATCTTCACTTCTAATTTCACGAGCTCCTATCAAAAAACAAGGCTTAGGTAAGCCTTGGATTTATCTACACAGCATCGTGAAGGACGTTGGAACTGCGATTATGAACTCAGGTCATTTGTCGAAGTGGAAAAATAGCTCCGTTCAAGTTTTCTTCAAATAATTTCAAATGCTTGCAACCAGTTAAAATAATTACCGTTCCATATAAATCTAATTTTTTTATATTTTCAAGCATTTTTATCTCCCTCTTCTTCTCTTTATCTTGATCGATTAATTTATTTTCCGAAGGCACATCCAATATTCTCAAGTTGTCTTCTTTATTCATATCTTTCCATGTTAGTTTTCCCATGACCTTTTTTTGATCCGCTATAACAGTTTGGTTATCTGCCTGATTTACCCCTTCCGAAAAAACATTCATCTTGCAATCAAATCCATAGACCTTAATTGCATTATGAATCGCCCATTTGTATGCAAAGACCATTTCTGGTGGATATGAGTCCACATTTTCAAATTCAATATCTTCTTGAGAAATTTCTAGAAGTAATTGATCGGGTTTATGTTTTTCTAGCACTTGCTCCAACTCTGAATTTGGAGTCAATCCAGCGTGAAGCGTGCCAATTACAATAATTCTTTTCATGCTATTATATTACCAGACAAATCAATCTGATTAAAATACAAAAAGTTAGAACTAAAAAGAGGCTTCGGAAAGCCTCGATTTAGTTCGATTTTCTGATGCACGGGGTGAGGAATGTCACTCGTCGCTACGCTCCTCTTTAGAAACCCACGGTTTCTAAACGCTCACTTCGTTCGCTATTTCCTCCACGGGGAAAATACTTTTCCCCGACCCCCTTTGGTTCGATTCCCTCCAGAAAAAACCAAAAAAACATCCCCAAAGGAATGTTTTTTTGCTTTTGCACGGGGTGAGGGAATCGAACCCCCGCCAAAGGTTTTGGAGACCTTCGTACTACCACTATACGAACCCCGCCTTCGTCTCGCCCAAAGCGAGACTACGGCGTGCAGCAATGCCCGCAAGTAATCCGCAAAGACGGACTTCACTAAAGCTTCGGTGGGTAAGCCAACTCGGGCCTTAGCCAAGCAATTATTTTACTTCCTTGTGTAATGTGCTTTTTCTACAGAACTTGCAATATTTCTTAAGCTCCAATTTCTCCTTAAGTTTTTTCTTATTTCTTTTGGAAAAATGAGTAATGTTTTTGCACACGCTGCATTTTAGCTTTACGATGTTTTCTCTGGCCATAAAAATAAAATTTAATTCTTATAATTTCTAGCGAGCAACAAATGAAAATAAATTTTCATTCGGAGCCAATGACGGAATTTCAAGCGCCGTGCGCTTATCTTCCTGAGCCGAAGGTCGGATTCGGACCGACGACCTACTGTTTACAAAACAGTTGCTCTAACCAACTGAGCTACTTCGGCAAGGTAATTTTATGTGGGCCGGGACGGATTTGAACCGCCGTAGGCCGAAGCCGCCTGATTTACAGTCAGGTGCAATTGACCACTCTGCCACCGACCCATTAAATTTTCCTCTGAGCCGTTGTCCGGATTTGAACCGGAGACCTACTCCTTACCATGGAGTTGCTCTACCAGCTGAGCTACAACGGCGTGTTAAAAAACAAATAGAAAAAATAAAGTTATTCTCCTAAACTCGTAAAGACAATCTTCTGGAGTCTTTTCGCTTTTATTTTTGCCCTTCTGTTTGCCGGACTAAGCTTTAAAACCTGATCAAAACAAGCTAGTGAATCATTGAAATTTCCAATTTCAATATAATAATCACCCAGTCTTTCGTAAGCTTCAATGTCTTTCGGATTAAGCGCGATTCTTTCAATCAAAGCTCTTTCAAATTCACTCTTAACTTCCCCTTTTGATTCCGGATGGACCATTTCACTGCTTACCATCGGCTTGATCTCAGGTTCTTTTTCTATTATTTTAATATTATCAATAACTACCCTTTTTTCTTCCTTGACGATAATCCTGGTTTGATCGGGAACTGCCGGAATTTCTTCCTTTATTTCTTCTGCCACATCTATCCTTTTCTCTCTTTTTTCCTTCACTGAATGGAACCAGCTATCAAATTTATTATAGAACTTCAAAGAAAACAGCTTGAAATACTGCATCCCTTTCTCGGTAACTTTCAAAATAACCTGAGTAAACCTGAAAAGTTTTCTCTTTTTTGAATCAGGCCTTGCTGTTAATTTTCTTTTTTCTTCTGAAATCAGCTCTTTCGAAATTTCTGAACTCTTTCTGAAAACAAAGAATATTAAAGCAGCCAGGCTGAGCACGATAACAATTGGTGGAATAATATAATTCAACATCTTATTCTATTCTACTTTATATCCTCCTTTTTAATTATTTTTATCTGTCCGTTTTCCATTTTAACTTTCAGCTCCTGTTTCATTATATCAATTTCCAGTACGTTTCCTTTTCCTTCTTTCGTTTTTACGATACTTCCGATTTCCGGCATTCCGGCAAGCATTTCTTGGTATTGCTTGGCTTCGTAGGAAAGGCAGCACATTAATCTTCCGCAGATTCCGGAAATTCTGTCAGAACCCCGACTTGCCACTTGCTGAAGTCTTGCCATTTCAGTCGAGATGCTGGGAATATTCCCGGGAAACCTCACGCAGCAAAGCTCTTTCCCGCAAATTCCGCAACCTCCCAATCTTCTGGCTTCGTCTCTCGATCCAATTTGAAGCATCCTGACACTTTTATGAAAAATCTTAGCCAAATTTTTAACTAACTCCCGAAAATCAACTCTTTCATCTGCCGTAAAAACAACCACCGTACTGCTTCCATCCAGACTGACCCGAGCATCAATAAGTTTCATTTTGAGTTCCAATCTCCTTATTTCTTCTTTGCAAACTTTCAGGATCTCTTCTTTTTTCTCTTCATTCTTCTGGAAAGTTTCAATGTCCCGGGGAGTGGCCACTCTGACAATCGGTTGCCCGTTTTCTTCCTTTGAATCAATCTCAGCATCAGTTATTATCCCTAGATCATTTCCAAGCCCACCATCGATAATGACTTTCGTATCTTTTTCTAAGCTATTTTCATAAAAGCAAAGATGAGGATTTTCCCAACTATACAAATTGACTAAATATTTTTTCATGATGATGCAAGCTCATTATAATTCAAATCGAATAAACTCTCCCACCTGTATGTTCTCCCCTATCACTCCGATTTTTTCCGCTACAAGTTCTTTTACGGTTATTTCCGGATTTTTAACGAAAGGCTGGGACATAAGCGCCGATTCTTCCCGGAATTTTTTTTCTTTCCCTCCCAAAATCTTTTCCAGCATTGCTTCCGGCTTTCCTTCTTTTTTAAGCTGCTCTGTCCAGATTTCTTTTTCCTTGTCCAACAATTCCTGGGAAACATCTTCGGGATTCAGAAATTTCGGATTCATGGCAGCAATATGCATAGCGACATCCCTGGCCAATTCTTGAAAATCGGAATTTCTGGCCACAAAATCAGTCTCGCAAAAAAGCTTCACCATTGATCCGATTCTGTTGTTTGAATGGATATAGGAAATCACTACTCCCTCCTTGGCAGTTCTTTCTGACTTTTTGACAGCTTTGGCCTGTCCGCTCTTTCGAAGAATTTCGATGGCTTTTTCTTCATCTCCATTAGCTTCAACCAGAGCTTTTTTTACATCAACTACTCCAGCTCCGGTTTTTTCTCTTATTGTTTTTATTTTATCAAGCATTGATTTAAATTTACAATTTTCAATCCGCCGGCTGGCGAATCAATCATTGATAATTGAAGATTATTTTGCGATTACTTCTTTTGCAATTTGTTTGCTTTCAATTATTGCCTTGCAAACATAGCTCAACATGAGCTTCACAGATGATATTGCATCATCATTGGCTGGAATTGGATAATCAACGACTGTCGGATCAACATTCGTGTCAGCCAGTGCCACAATCGGAACTTTGGCATTTTTGGCCTCCTTGATGGCTAATTCATTTTCTTTGATATCGGTAACAAAAATTACTCCCGGAAGTTCTTTCATATCTTTAATTCCTCCCATTTTCTTTTCCAATTTATCGAGCTCTTCCTGCTTTTTCATCTGTTCGAATTTTGTGTATTTCTTTATTTCCCCGCTATCAATCATATCTTTAAGATCTTTGAGATACTTTGATCTGGCTCTGATAACTTTAAAATTGGTAAAAGTTCCACCGAGCCATCTTTCAACAACATACGGCATGTCACAGGCAATCGCTGCTTCTTTTGTCAAATCCTTAATTTGCTTTTTAGTTCCGACAAAAAGAATCGCCTTGCCTTCACTTTTCACAAGCTTCAAAAATTCCAAAGCTTCTTTTAGTTTCTCTTCTGTTTTTTGGAGATCAATCAGATTGATTCCTTTTCTGGTTCCAAAAATATATTCATTCATCTTTGGATTCTTTCGTGACTTCTGATGCCCGAAGTGGACACCTTTCTTAATCATATTTTCCATGTTCACTTCCAGTTCTGAATAATCAAGCTTAGCAAAATAATCCTCTGAGGAGGATTCTTTTTTACTATCCTTTTTCTCTTCAGTCTGGATAGATTTTTTTTCTTCCATTGTAGTTTTCCTTAATTAATTACTTACCCGCTTTTCAAATCCATAACTTATGCGATTTGTCGGCAGGTCACCTACCTACTTTTTTTACAGCTCTGATCCCAAATAATGGGGACAGGAATGAGCCAAAAATAGATATGCTTATTAAAACGTACCTGGCGGTACGTAATACAGTATATCAAATCCCCACCCCTTGTCAATTATTGCTTTATATGCTAAACTTTTTAAGTTAAATAATCATAATTTTACCAATGCAATGAAAAAGAAAATCCATCCAAATTATCATGATGATGCAAAAATAATCTGTTACTGCGGAGCCGAAATGGAAACCGGTTCAACCCAGAAAGAAATGCATGTGGAAATTTGTTCCCAATGCCATCCTTTTTATACCGGCAAGAAGAAAATGATTGATTCTACCGGACGAGTGGATCGCTTCAAGAAAATGACCGAAAGAGCCAAAGCCAAAAAAGAAGCCATCAAATCCGCCGTCAAATCCAAAGCAGAAAAAGAAGCTGCTTCCAAGAAAAAGAAGCCTGCTAAAAAAGCGAAGAAATAGACTTCAAAATTTTTTAAAAGTCTCCGCTAACACGGAGGTTTTTTTTATTTAAAATAAAAAACGGGGTCTCCACGCTGGAAGACCCCTTTCCTTTCCATTTGAAACTCATTTGGAAAGGATGTACTTGTCAAAAACGATCTCGTTGTCCGGCCCGATCCGCGCCATATACAGCTCAAATTCATACTTTATGTTGAATTTCTTGGCTGCAAGCGAGATTGCTTGGGCAGCAAACTCGAGGTCGCTTACCTGTCTCTCGATGACATCAGGAAGCTTGGAATTCAGCTTTTTGAGCTTCTCCAAGATAAAAGCATATCCCTTGCAATCCTCGTGATTGATGAGAATCAACCGGAGAGGCACTTCCTTGTTGTGCTCCAGCATAAGCTGGATCTGATCCATGAGAGCTTTGTAGTTTTTCGGAAGCAGCGTATTGATGCTGCCACCGATGACTGAAACGCTGCCCGGTATCACAATCGGTATGTATTCACCCTCAGCAAGATCGAGATTGCCACAAATGAAATTTTTGAAAGCCTCCTGAAATCTCGGATCGCTGCAATGGATTATCAGCGCCTTCGGCTGGGCCGTTCCCAACTTCGTCATGTAATCCTCCTTGGATAAAAGTAGCGGGGTGGTCTGTGTGGACCCACCCCGCAAGTTAGGAAACGCTAACTATTCAGCCGCGTGTTCCTCGTTTCCAGGCTTTTCCACAACCTGTTCGGCTTTTTCCAATGTCTGGACATGGATGCCTTCGACCACATTTTCCAGACCACCTTCTCCGCCGCCGTTTGTATCTGCAGCTGCTCCTACGACCTGTTCGGCTTTTTCCATTTTCTGAACATGGATGCCTTCAGCTTCTTTCTTCAGAATGCTTCCTGTTTCTCTTCCATCTGTCTTTTCAGATGACATATTGGAGATAAACTCGTCCACGAGAGTCGAGCTGATACCGAGCTTTTCGAGAAGCGAGCTGAGTCCCAATGCTTTCGCATTCCTGATGAAATTGAAGACGATGTCCGGTCCGACTGAAGCCAGTCTATTGACCGGGCTACCACCGTTCGAACCGTTGCCACCACTCCCCATATCAAGGATCTTGATCTCGTCAATTGATCCGAGAGGAGCCGCAATCTGACCAAATATGGCCGCCGCACCATCAGGACCAAGGGTCTTGGAGAGAGCATTGCCGAGCTTGTCAATGACATTGGGCAACTCTTCAAGAATTTGGAGGAGCTTTCCGGTGTTGTCAAGCTTGGCAAGCGCGAGCGCCAGCTTCTCTTTACCTTCAGCTTCCGCCAACAGATCGGCCTTGCGACCGTCTGCGATTGCGAGCAACCCTGCTTTCTTGACTTCCGCTTCCGCCAGACCAGTAGCCTTATCCGCCTCGGCAGTACCTTCGCCTTCGAGTTTCCTCTTTTCTTTTTCGGCCTTTGCTGCCGTTTCCACTGCAGCAGCTTCGTGTGTCGCCGCCGTCTCTTCCGCTTCAGCCTCAACTATTTTCTTCCGTTTTTCAGCTTCAGCCGGCTTGATGACAGTAGCAATCAGCTCTTTTTCCTTGCGTTCAGCCTCTCTCTCGGCCAGACCGATTCTGGCTGCCGTTTCAGCTTCTTCAGCTGCAACCTGAGCCTGCTTCACGCCTTTGAGTGATTCGGCCTGGGCAAGCGGCCCGGCCTGATCGGCTTTTGCCTGTTCGG
>JAKLHP010000034.1 GCA_022710085.1 Patescibacteria group bacterium
CTATGAAATCTCCATTTGAAACTGGAAGCGATTCCGATTCAAATTCCAGTGATCTTGAAATAAATGAATAAAAAGGCTTCTGATAAAATCCCTGCCTTGGGCAGGGATTTTTATTTTATGATTTTTTTGATTTCTTTTGCATTCTTAGCCTCCATAAGCTTCATTCGGAGCTCTTTTGATCCCTGGAATCCAGAAATATAGCATTTCAAATATTTCCGAAAATTCCCGAAACTTTTTTTATCTTTATAGTATCTCTCAAATAATATGGCGTGCTTTACCAGCATTGCTAATTTTTCTTTTTCGGAAGGTTCTTTCTTATTTCTTTTAAACATCCAAGGATTTCCCAGGATTGCCCGGCCAATCATTATTCCGGAAACTTCTGATTCCCGAGCTTTTATTTCCCCGTCTTCGATACTTTCCACATCTCCATTCCCAATAATAAGTGTCTTGCTTCCTTTGGCAATCTCAACCACTTCAGAAATTGCTTTCCAGTCAGATTTTCCTCCGTATCCCTGCTTGGCCGTCCTTCCGTGGACACAAATTGCCGCCGGTTTTTCTTTAAGAATTTCTGAGATCCATTTTTTTATTTCGCTTTTTTTAAAATATCCGATTCTGGTTTTCACCGAAACCGGAATTTTTCCCGCTCCTTTTTTTGTTTCCCGGATAATTTCCCTGGCAAGATCAGGATTTCTGATCAATTCCGCTCCTGCCCCCTGTTTCAAAATGTCTTTATCAGGACAACCCATATTTATATCAATTCCGTCAAAACCCATTTTACTCAAAATTTTTGCCGACTCAAAAAATTTTTCCGGATCTTTCCCGAAAAGTTGGACCACAATAGGTTTTTCTTTCTCGGTTAAAAAAAGGTTCGGGCGATCCAAAATATTATTCTTTCCTTCCGAACAAAGTCCGTCAACCGAAACAAACCAGGTATAAAAAACATCCGGTTTTCCGCACTTGGCCACAATCTGCCGAAACGGAGAATCGGTCACATCCATCATCGGAGCCAGAATAAAAAACGGCTTTTTGATTTTTCCCCAAAATCCCTGATTCATAAAATTCATTATAGCAACAAATCAACAAAATAATCAAAATAAAGCGGCGCTTTTGTTTTCTTAAAGCGCCGCTATGTTTCATGGTTTTATCTTATTCCAGCTCCAGAGCTTATCAGCAATGGATTTCTGGAAAAAGAAAAAATAGAACAGCGAGAGTGAAGTTATTGCCTCCCCTATCATCCCTCCCGCAAACATAAGAATAAAGATTGCTCCGATTATAATCTTAATCTTGGATGGCAGGTCTTTGGCATTAACAAAATGATACCATCCAGAATCGAAAAGAACCATCAGCATGGAACAACCGACTGTTGCGATAAGGATAACTGAGCTCGGCAGTTCGCGGTTCCAGAGAAAGAAACTTGCCAGGAATATGGCTGCCGAAGGACAAGGCAATCCTTTGAAACAATTTCTTCCTGTTTTCTCCTCTTCCAAAACAACAGTTGTTTTTCTGATACTTCCCGCCACTTTCTTTTCTTTAAGTTTATCCCGAGTGAATTTGAAAAGTCTTACGAAAGTAAAGAAAGCAAAAAGCAAAGATGGATAAATGCTCAGCCCGTAAACTCTGACCATTCGAGCGGGAGCTAATCCGAATGTTGTCAGATCAGCCACATCGTCCGCTACTATTCCATAATCCGAATTCTTTTTGAATTTCCTGGCCAGGATTCCATCAAGAGCATCGCAAATTCCGCCTATCATCACCAAGGCAGCAGCCAGCTTCAAATTCCAGGAAGCGAAATATATGGAAAATGCTCCGCATACCCAATTTCCAATAGTCACGAAATCCGGAATAAATCTCTCGTTTTCTTGTTTGATTTTACAGGCGATGGAAAAATACGCCAATATGATTATGATTCCGATAATCACATTGATCCACAATTTCCACCATATCCATTCCGGGCTTGTGAAGAAGGCTACCCACAAGATACAGACAAGAAAGACCTGGAGTCCGAGTTTTAATTTTCCGATATAAAGATGTTCGTAAATGTTTTCTTTCCTTTTGATATGTCCCGTCTTTTTCAACACCCAGATTAGGATATTTCCACCGCCTTCAATAATGCAAAGCGAGGCCAAAACATACCAGCTGGAAAAATAAACTCCGAGGTACCAAATGACCGGAAGGACGAAGAGCTTATCAGCTATTCCATCAAGAACCGACCCGAACTTGCTGCTTTCCAGAGCCACCTCTTTGGATGACATTCCGAAAATTCCATTTCTCATTCGGTAAACCTTTCCATCAAACCAATCAGTGAGTGCAAATAGCAAGAATATTCCAAAAACGATGGCCGGATGAATTCCCATTATGAGCATATAGACAATCAGTACTCCAGCGGGTATCCGAACAGAAGTCCAGATATTGTGATGGATCCACTTCACACTCTTAATTAAGACTCTGACCCATTTTTGTTGTTCCTGAAATTCCGGACTGGTCAAGAAGTTTACAAGATATCCTACAGCTGGATATATCGCTACCATAAAAATCACCTCTCTTTATTTTCTTTGAATTTTTAACAGCCAGGACTGTTATATTCTATTTTTAATAAACTAGCTACCTTTAAAGGTAATTAATTTATTGTACTTTTATTCCAGACTGAATGTCAAATAAAAATCGCCAGGACGCAATGTTATGCATCCTGGCGATTATTAACCTACCTTTTCAAGATATCCCCGATGACTTCCAAGAAATTTTTAGGGATAAAGGGCTTGGGAATAAATTCATATCCCTTTTTCCTGATTTCATCCGGACGAGCTTTCTCATCCGGAAATCCGCTCATCAGAAGAACCTTCGTCCCGCCTTGATAGGATATTTGATCAGCCAAGTTGATTCCGCTTCTTCCTCCCGGCAATACCACATCGGAGATTACAAGATCAAACCTATCCTCCTTTGCTATTATATCCAAAGCCTCTTTCACGTCTCTCGCTTCGGATATTTTATATTGCCTATTTGAGAGGAGCAGCCTTGCAAGCTTCATCACTTCCTCATCATCTTCAACGACGAGGATTCTTTCATTGTTTCCTTTCAGTTCGCCAAGAAGGAAATCTTTCCTTTCGACTTCTGCTTCCCTATTAGAATAATCTGCGGGAGGCAAGAATATCCGAAAGGTTGTTCCTTTTCCGACCTGACTTTCGACTTGGATGAACCCCTCATGCTGTTTGATAACACCATAAACTATCGAGAGTCCCAGTCCGGTTCCCTTGCTTACATCTTTGGTTGTGAAAAAGGGGTCAAAAATCTTCTCCAGATTATCCTTTTCAATTCCCGTTCCATTATCCGAAACGGTCATACATATAAAATCACCTTCCCGAGATTCGGGAATAACCTTGGTATCCTCCTTTCTAACAAAAACTCTATTGAAAGACACCGTGATGTTCCCGCCTTTGTCATGATCCACTATTGCATGGCTGGCATTTACGACCAGATTTACAATTACCTGTTCCATTTTGCTCGGATCGGCATTGATTTGGAAATCACCTTCTGCATCTCTTATCTCCAGATTGATATTCTCACCGAATCCTTTTTGGAGCAGTTTTCGGAGGGATATTGCCAATTCGAACATTGAGAAAGTCTTTGTTTCTAGAGACTGTTTCCGGCTGAAAGCTAAAAGCTGTTTGGTTAAATTTCCAGCCTTCGTTCCTGCGTTGATAATATGATCCAGATAAGAATGGACTGTCTCCTCTGTGAAACTTCTGGAGTAGCTATGATCTGTCAACTTAATCTGAGCAATTGAGCTGTACCCAACGATAGCTGTCAGAATATTGTTAAAATCATGAGCGATTCCTCCAGCCAGCGTACCGATAGCTTCCATCTTTTGGGCATGAAAGAGCTGCTTTTCCATTTCCTTAATCTGGGTAAGATCCCGCCAGGCGGTATGTAAAAATATTTTACCCTCCTGGACAATCTTAGTGAGGATTACGTCGACGGAAATTTCTTTTCCGTCTTTTCTTAGATGCGTCCATTCGAATCGGGCTTTTCCCTCATACAGAACTTTTGCGATAATCTCTTCCGCTATGACAAAAGATTCTATTTTGTTCTGCTGAAACCTGGGAGAAATTTCGAAGGGATGTTTTCCGATTATAAAACTCTCATCATTATCGGTACACAACATATCTAATGCGGCTCTGTTGCACTCAATAAAGATATTTTCCTCTCCGTCTATCAGAAGATATCCGTCACTTGAATCTTTATAAATCAGACGGTATTTTTCTTCACTCTCCCTAAGAGCTTCTTCCGACTTGCTACTCTCGGTGATGTCCTCATGGAAAATGAGGTACCTTGCTTCATCGCTCGGATTTTTTTCCAAAGCGACTACCTTAAAGTCGATTATCTTACTTTCGCCAGTTTTTGAGATGATTGTAGAAATCTTACTGACAATTTCTCCAGGTTTGAGTATCATGACCTCATTGACCCATTCTGTTACCACTTTCTTCCGATAATTTGAATCCGGATATGCCAGCAAGAACCACTCCTTTTTGTTTAGAACGTCTGAGATATCGAATCCCGTGAATTCCGTGAATCTGGGATTTACATACAAATAATTCCCTTTCTCATCCATCATGGCAATTCCCAGGGGGCTGTTGTCGGAAAGAATTTGAAACTTCTTTTTTTCCCGATAAAGTTTTTGTTCGTCTTCGACGATTTTTGTTATCTCGTCGCAGACAACAAGAACGAATATTTCTCCCTTAATCTGAATCTTGGAAACTGATTCCCCGACCCAAATCATCTCACCGGTCTTTTTTATCTTCCTGAATCTCCACTTTAAAAGTGTTTCTTCAGGAGACTCAAGGCACTTTTGGAACTGTTTCAAGACTGTTCCCTTGTCGTCCTCATGAAAAACTCTGAGAACACTTTCTCCGATAAGCTCTGCTTTTGGATAGCCCAGGTCTTCCACGGCCCTTTCATTGACCATGCAGACCTTTCCTTCCTCATCCATAATGAAAACCATTATGGGCAGTTTTTCATAGATTTTCCACCACAAGCTTTTGTCCGCTTCAAAAAAATTCTTCCCCATCACTGTTTCCTCCTTTTCTTATGTTTTTCCCTAGTTGTCTTTGGAGATCTTTGTCTTTAATTTTCAAAAAACTAACGCTAAATAATATCAGAAACGCCAAAAAAAGTCAAGCATAAATGACTCCTTTCGATATGTTTAGATTCCACGAGATAATTAAAGAGAAAAAACCATAAAAAAAGCAAAAAGGAACCGGGAACGGTTCTTTTTCAAGACAATAAAATAGGTTTGAAATTTAGGTTTTTCAAATCTAAAGTCTGATAGAAACTACTTTATAAACAAACACGTATCCCGTTTCTTTGGCTTTTTTTTCAACCTGCTTCCTGATTTTCCCAAGATCGAACTGATAATTATAGGTTTTTCCAAAAAGATTGGATTGTTCTTCAATTGTTCCTGACCTTTCTCCTCCTGACCCAACTTTGTAAGTTCCGGATTTAAATCCGAATCCAGGGCTAATGTCATCCATATCACCGGAAGAAATCCCAAGCCCTGATTCCTTGAGCATCTCAGTGAATCGCAGCTCTTTTTTTTCTTCGTCAATCTTGAATTGCGCTTTATACGTAAGCTTCTTCTTGGAAAGAAATGACTTTCTTTCCGCCACCACAAATTCCAGAATATATCTATCTTTTTCTTCTTTTATTTCAGCTGGGATTTCATTTGCTATTCTTTTAATCTCTTCTAGAAAATTCATATTTGCTTTTAAATTTAATAATACAGGGTCATTTTTATTTTATCCGATAATTCAATCCCATTTCAATGATAATTTCCTGGGTTCCAGGATTGATTTGAGGAGTTGACCCGGCTCCAGATAAAGATTTTTCTCCCGAACCGCCAAGACCGGAATACGGATATTGGGTATCTGGAGATTTGATGATATTTTCATACCAACTGACAATGTTGCCGAATTTTCTGATTCCGGCTGCCTTAGCAAGTCCTCCTGACTTCTCTCTAGCATCAGTAATAGCCTCGATCCTCGCTTTTTGCTTAAGTTCCTCGATATTAGAAACATCAAAAGAAACACCGGATATTTGATTAGCTCCGGCCTTGCTAGCTTCTTCAATAACCTTATTTACTAAATTCGGATTTTTATCAACCATCTTTATCCTGATAGCAACCTGCTGATTGGCATCATACCCAGAAGGGACAGTTGTTCCGCCTCCTTCTCCCTGAAAATCATAATGAGGAGAAATAGAATATGATTGGGTCATGATATCTTCATCAGCAATTCCCAGCCCTTTTGCCGAAGCGACAATCCTGTTCATCAACTCATTGAGCTTATTCAGCGCTTCTTCGGCCTTCGGAGCTTTATCCACTTGCACTCCAAAATTTACCACTGCAATATCGGGCTGATACACAACCTTTCCTCGGCCGATAACGGTAGTAATATCCGCATCTTTATCAACGATTTTTTCCCTCAAAATAGAAACGATAACAATAATCGTAACGAGAATGACGAGAGAAAAAATAAAAACCGTCTTAGGGTCTTTCCATTCGAATTCAAATTTTTTTGTTGGGATTTCTTGTTCCATATTTTTTCAGAAATTCTTTTCCTTTAAGCTTAAAAAGAAAAAGAATGCTGGGAATAATATTATAATGATTTTCTTTATTATATCATATAATACAATAAAAGCGACTAAAGATGTCGCTTTCAGAGATTCTATTTAAAATTTTGAAAATATTATTTTAGATATTTTCCGTATTTCCCAGGGTCATAATAGCAATGAGGATTTGGAACTTCATCCGGATCGAGGCAGCATTCCATATCCATATGCCCTTTCTTATTTTGTTTGCTTTTTCCAGGATGATCATTTTTCTTATTACAAACCTTTCTGCCCGAACTGTCTTTCTCAAAAACATAAGGGCCTGGCGCTTTTATGACAGGCTTTCTTTTTACCATCAAAGTCTTTCTTTTTTCGGCATTCTGTCTTTCTATTTCTTTTTCATCATCCTTTCCGCAAAGATTGGAAGAATATCTTTGGCTACTATCTTCTTCGCACTTCTTTTCAGAGGATTTCAATTTATATTCATTTAATGTTTTTGCATGGATCTTGTTTATTTCACTCTCTTCCGATATTGATAGCTTCAAATCTTCCTTAACTTGGGGATTGGCGATATCTTTTTCTTCTGAATGAGCAACTGGGGCAAACAGATTATAAACAGCCCAGATTAAAACAACCATAGCCAAACCTCCGACTGCGATAGGCTTTGAATCTTTTTGAATGATTTCTTTTATTTTTAATTTTTCCGCAAGATCAAAAATTGCTTTATCAAAATCCTCTTCCTTTAATTCCTTGAGAAAAAAATTTTCTATTCGACGCAAAAAAAGCTTTCCTTTTTTGAGTATGAGCTTTTTCGCTATTCTTTTTACTTTTTTTACAGCTTTATTCATAATTTCCCTGATTCCGCCCCTTGTATAAATTTTACCTTTATTTTCAACAAAAATCAAAAAAATGGGCATACACCCATCTTTTTACATTATAGCATAAAAATTATTTTTTGTCCAATATCATTTCTTTTTCATAGACACACATACAGACAGGGATTAATCCAGTTAGAAAGTTCCGGCTGTTTTTGCACATATCCTCTAATATCTATATCGGATCCATTATGAAGACCGAGGTGCAAATGTTTTCGTTCCCTATTGGTTTCTTGGCTTTTATCAGCACCCAATATTCCGATTGTATCACCCGAATTGATATCATCTCCTATTTCAGCTGAAATGCTCGTTAATTTTAAGTGGCCATAAATTACAGTGATCG
>JAKLHP010000035.1 GCA_022710085.1 Patescibacteria group bacterium
CTTCTGTTTGGATCTTTTTCTATGGAGAAAATCTTTCCGGGAATGTTCAGCTTATCCATCTTGAAATCAACCAATCTGTATCTTCTCTTGTGCCCGCCACCTTTATGTCTGACGGATATTTTTCCTTTTGATCTTCCGTATTTTCTGGATAATTTTGACATTAAAGATTTTTCCGGTTTTCGATCGGTTAAATCATCGGGTTTTACCACCGACATATTTCTTCTTCCAGCTGTATTTCTTTTGTAAACTTTAATTGCCATAATGATATCGTAGAACTTTAAACTTTATTTTGATTTACACCCCTTCAAACAATTGGATCTTATCTCCTTCTTTGAGAGTTACAATCGCTTTTTTGTACCCAGACTTAAAACCTTTCGTCCTCCCGTAAATTCTTTTTTTGGGATGGATATTCACCACATGAACTGATATTACTGTAACTTTATATAAATCTTCAACTGCTTTTTTAATATTTTTCTTATTCGATTCAGGATTAGTCTTGAAAACATATTTATTCTGAACCATATTCTGATGGGATTTCTCCGTAATCCATGGCTCGATTAAAAAACGATAAGCAAAATCAGATTTTCCCAGTTCCTGGGTTTTTTTCTCTTTCTTTTCTTCTTTTTTAGTTTCAACGACAGCCATAAATTTATTTCTTATATTTCTTCTCTAAATAATCTACTGATTCTTTGCTGATTATTAAATTCTTATTGTTTAAAATATCAAAAACATTCAAATTTCCCGTCGGTATATTCTGGACTTTTTTTAAATTCCTGGAATACAAATCCATTCCTTTTTCTTTTTCTGAGAATCCGATAAGCATGCTGCCCTTGATCTTGAGATTTTTTAGAACATTGGCAAATTCTTTCGTTTTCTTCTCGGCTAACTCTATTTTTTCCAATATTACCAAATTGTTGCTTCTAATCTTTTCACTCAAAGCGATAAGGATCGCCTTTTTCATCATTTTCTTATTTATCTTCTTTTTGAAATTCCTATCTTTTGTCGGTCCGAAAACGATTCCTCCCTTTCTCCAAACTGGAGTTCTGGCTGATCCAACTCTGGCATTTCCGGTTCCTTTCTGTCTCCAAGGTTTTTTCCCTGATCCAGCTCTCTCTCCCCTGTCTTTCGTGTGGGCCAGGACTTGTCTTTGATTGGAATAAATTGCCACGTAAGCTTGATGAAGGAGTTCCTTGTTTAATTCCAATCCAAAAACTTCATCAGACAATTTGATATCCTCGGTTTTTTCTCCCTTTAAGTTGTATACTGAAACCTTTGCCATTTTATCATGAGAAGTGAAGCGTAGAACACAAAATGTTAATCCGCCGCACTTTTACTTTTACTTTTACTTTATAAATTTTGATATTCCCCGATGTGATATGACTCTTTAAAACTATCCTCTTATTTCTATTATTCTTCCATTTACTCCCGGAACCGATCCTCTTAATCCTATTATATTTTTTTCTTTATCCAAATATGCTATTTTCAAATTTTTAACTGAAACTCTTTTCCCTCCCATTCTCCCGGCCATCTTTTTTCCTTTGATGACATGCTCAGGGAAAGTTGACCCGATGGAACCGGGAGCTCTCCAGTCATGCTTGTGTCCATGAGTCTTGTCTGACCCATGAAATCCATGCCGCTTTACCACCCCCTGAAATCCTTTGGCCTTATTGATTCCGCCTACTGTAACTTCATCTCCCAATTCGAAGATATCGATCTTAATTTCATCTCCTACTTTAATCTCCATTTCTTTTTCAATTCGAAATTCTCTTTTCAATTTTTTATTTTCAGTCTTGTCAATTTCCAGCTGTACGGCATTATAACCATCTTTTTTTTCATTGCGAATCAATGAAACTTTATTGGGAACACATTCAATCAAAGTCACGTTTAGCGCTCCTTTTGTCTCATCATGGACAGTTGTCATCCCCAATTTTCTTCCTAATAAAAATTTTGTCATCTTTATTCAATAATTTTATAAGTCTCATTTATTGACCGTCAAAGACGGATTCATCTTTTATGCCTAAAAATAAGGCAGGAAACAAAAAAACTGGCTCTCACCAGCCAATTCCGATTAATCGGAATTAATGGCTAGTTTAGTATCCCAAACTAATCGGGACTTGAACTAGTTTGTTCAATATTCTCAACTTATGAGTATATTACATCTTTATTTCAACGTCAACTCCAGCCGGTAAATCAAGACTAGTAAGATTCTCAATGGTCTTTGCAGTTGGATTCAAAATATCAATAAGTCTTTTGTGAATAACCATTTCATACTGATCCCTTGAATCCTTATGGACAAAGGTAGACTTATTTACAGTCACTTTGTGTATTTCGGTAGGAAGAGGTACCGGACCAGTAATTTTGGCCCCGCTTCTTTCAGCCGTTTCCACTATTTTTCTAGCTGACTGATCGATAATCTTATTATCGTAAGCCTTGATTTTTATTCTTACTCTGGTGTCTTCTGATTCTTTTTTCGTTGCCATTTCAATTGTAAATTTATCCCACACCACCTTTGAACAACACTTCCATCTTTGTTACAAATATGCACAAAAGTGGTGTGGGACGAGCTTATTATTTTTTCAAATTTTATTTAATAACCTTGGTCGCTACTCCGGAACCCACTGTCTTTCCGCCTTCTCGAATAGCAAATCTCATTCCTTCTTCCATAGCCACTGGAGCAATAAGCTTTATTCCAAGATTCACAGTGTCTCCAGGCATTACCATTTCAGTTCCTTCTGGGAGAATTACTTCTCCAGTCACATCGGTGGTTCTGATATAAAATTGAGGTTTGTATCCTTTGAAGAATGGAGTATGTCTTCCTCCTTCTTCTTTGGTCAAAATATAAACCTCTCCTTCAAATTCAGTATGAGGAGTAATTGAACCCGGTTTGGCCAAAACTTGTCCTCTTTCTACATCCTCTTTTTTGATTCCTCGAATAAGTATTCCGGCGTTATCTCCAGCTGTTCCTTTGTCTAATGACTTATTGAACATTTCAATTCCAGTTACTACTGTTTTTGCGGTCGGCTTGATCCCCACAATTTCTACTTCTTCATTCAAATTTATTGTTCCTCTTTCAATCCTTCCGGTTACGACAGTTCCTCTTCCTTCAATTGAGAAAATGTCTTCAATCGGCATAAGATATGGTTTATCGACATCTCTGACTGGTTCAGGGATTTTTTCATCAAGAGCAGTAAGCAGATCAAAAATTGGTTTGGCAGCTTCATCATCGGCTGTCTTGGATTCAAGAGCTTTCAAAGCTGAACCTCTTACGACTACTGTGTTATCCCCATCAAATTCATATTTTGATAAAAGCTCTCTGACCTCTGCTTCAACCAGATCAATAAGCTCAGGATCATCAACCATATCAACTTTATTAATGAAAACGATAATGGTTGAAACTCCCACTTGATGAGCCAACAGAATATGTTCTCTGGTTTGAGGCATTGGTCCATCAGTAGCGCTAACTACCAAAATAGCACCGTCCATCTGGGCCGCACCCGTAATCATATTTTTGATATAATCAGCATGTCCCGGACAATCTACGTGAGCGTAATGTCTTTTTTCTGATTCATATTCACAATGAGCAGTAGCAATAGTAATACCTCGCTCTTTTTCTTCCGGAGCTTTGTCAATTTCATCAACTCCTTTTGGCTTTGCCCATCCTTTAAAACTCAAAACATGAAGCATCGCAGCCGTTAAAGTTGTTTTTCCATGATCAACATGACCAATTGTTCCTACGTTGACATGAGGCTTAGTTCTTTGAAATTGTTCTGCTGCCATATTTTTTGATTTTTATACTTATAGCCGGAAATTAAAAAAATCCCCCAACTAATAGTAAATATTTAATTTATTTAATAAACTTATTCTAATACAAATTTAAACTTCTGGCAAATAGCCATAAAACCTTAAGAATTCTATCAGCTAAATAAATCTCTGTCAAGCCAAAAACTGTTAATAACATTATTTCTTACTCATTATTCCTTCGGCAATATTATTCGGAACCTCTGCGTAATGCCCAAATTCCATGGCGTAGTTAGCTCTTCCTTGGGTCATTGAGCGAAGTTGGGTAGCGTAGCCAAACATTGAAGCTAGCGGTATTTCCGCGTCAATAACTTTTACCCTAGCATTCCCTTCTCCCCTATCGGTAATCTCTTTGATTATTCCACGTTTTGAATTAACATCACCAACCACATCTCCCATAAAATTTTCCGGGGTAATAACCTGGGCCTTCATGATCGGTTCAAGAATAACAGGCTTGGCTCTCTTAGTAGCTTCTTGAAATGCCATGGAAGCAGCAATTTTAAAAGCAATTTCCGAAGAGTCAACCTCATGGAAAGATCCGTCATAAAGAGTGGCCTTAATATCTACAACTGGATAACCTGCCAATACTCCGCTATTCATTGCCTCCTTAACTCCTTTCTGAATAGGTGCGATATATTCCTGAGGAATAACTCCTCCTTTAATCTGATCAACAAATTCAAATCCTTTTCCAGGCTCTTGGGGTTCAACCTTAATCCAGCAATGTCCGTATTGCCCTCGTCCTCCAGATTGTTTGATGTATTTTCCTTCAGCTTCAGCAGCAGCTCTAATTGTTTCACGATAAGCTACCTGGGGCTGTCCGATATTAGCCTCGACTTTAAACTCTCTTTTCATCCGATCAACAATGATATCCAGATGCAATTCTCCCATTCCGGAAATGATGGTTTGGTTAGTTTCCTCATCTGTTCTCACCCTGAAAGTTGGATCTTCTTCAGAGAGCTTCTTGAGTGCAATTCCCATTTTTTCCTGATCAGCTTTAGTCTTTGGTTCAATGGCAATATCAATAACCGGCTCGGGAAAAGTTATGGATTCCAAAACAATTGGATGCTCGGGATCACAAAGAGTATTACCAGTAGTAGTAACCTTGAGTCCAACCAAAGCTCCGATTCCTCCGGCATAAAGTTCTTCAATTTCTTCTCTATGATTTGAATGCATCTGAAGAATTCTTCCAATTCTTTCTTTCTCATCTTTAGTAGAATTCAAAACATAGGAACCGGCTTTTACCGTTCCTGAATAGACCCGGAAAAAGGTAAGTTGCCCGACAAAAGGATCGGTGGCTACCTTGAAAGCCAAAGCAGAAAAAGGTTCCTCGTCAGATGCTTTTATTTCAACATCTTCTTCGCTACCCGGCCTGAGTCCTTTCATTGGAGGAACATCGACTGGCGAGGGAAGATAATCAATAACTGCATCAATGACAAGCTGTACTCCTTTATTGCGAAGAGCTGTTCCCACAAACACCGGAAACATTTTGGCCTTTATCACTGCTCCCCGAAGAGCTTTCTTGAGTTCGTCCTCAGAAATTTCCTCTCCGCTTAAATATTTTTCTGTTAATTTATCGTCAGTTTCGGCTATTTTTTCAATCATTTTTTCCCTCCACTCCTTGGCTTTTCCTAGAAGTTCTTCCGGAATTTCTTTTTCAATAAGTTTTTCCCCTTTTTCTCCTTCGAAATAAACAGCTCTCATCCTTATAAGATCAACGACTCCACAAAAATCACCTCTCTCTCCGATAGGAATTTGCACCGCTACTGCATGAGGAGTCAATCTGTTCCAAATGGAACTTAAAGAGAACTCGAAATCAGCACCTTCTTTATCAATTTTATTTATAAAACAAAGTCTTGGAACGTTATATTTTTCAGCCTGTCTCCAAACGGTCTCCGATTGCGGTTCCACTCCTTCTTTTCCGTCAAAAACAGTAACTCCTCCGTCAAGAACCCGAAGAGATCTTTCTACCTCGACAGTAAAATCGACATGTCCTGGGGTATCAATAATGTTGATTTGATGATCTTTCCAAAAACAAGTTGTCGCAGCACTGGTGATGGTGATTCCTCTTTCTCTTTCCTGCTCCATCCAGTCCATTACTGCTTCTCCTTCATGTACTTCCCCGATCTTATGGGTGATTCCTGTATAAAATAAGATGCGCTCGGTAGTCGTGGTTTTACCAGCGTCAATATGGGCAATGATCCCGATATTTCGATATTTTTCAATTGGATATTTACGTGCCATAGTTTTTTGTTTGATGAAAATAAAATGAATTAAAAAAATTCGAGATTCAAAATACCAAATCCGAAACAGATTTTAAACACCAAAATTTAAAATTCAAAAATCTTTGAATTTTAAAAACTTTAATTTCAAAATCGCTTGGAATTTCGAATTTTGGATTTCGAATTTCTCATTTTTTATCTAAGCAAAATGAGCAAATGCTTTGTTGGCTTCAGCCATTCGATGGGTATCTTCTCTTTTTTTCATCGCAGATCCAGTCTTATTTGAAGCTTCAATGAATTCATCAGCTAGTTTTTCAGCCATTTTTTTACCTTTTTTCCCTCGGCAAACATTAAGAATCCAGCGCATGGCCAAAGTTTGTCTTCTTTCTCCTTGAACCGGAACGGGAACCTGATAATTGGCACCTCCTACTCTTCGGGACTTGAGTTCCAAAAGAGGAGAAACATTCTTAATGGCTTGTTCAAAAACATTAAGTCCGCCTTTTTTGGTCCTTTCGTGGATAATATCAAATGAGTCGTAAATAATTTTTTCCGCTATGCTTCTTTTTCCTTCTTCCATTATCTGACCAATAAATCTCCCTACCAAAAGATTTCCGTAGCGAGGATCCGGTTTCCACTTTTTTTCATAATTTCTTTTTCTTCTTGGCATATAAGCTCGTATAATGTGGAGCGTGGAACGCAGAACGCTACTTCGCTACACTAATTTTATAAATTTTCATTATTTATTAAACGCTTTACGTTTCGCGCTAGTGTGATTTATTCCTTGACTTCTTTGGGTTTTTTTGAACCATATTTGCTTCGCCCTCTTTTTCTTTTATCCACTCCAGCGGCATCAAGCACTCCGCGAACGACATGATATCTAACTCCTGGAAGATCCTGAACCCTTCCTCCTCGAATAACAACGATTGAATGTTCCTGGAGATTGTGTCCGATTCCTGGAATATACGCGGTCACTTCCATTCCATTGGTCAGTCTGACTCTGGCTATTTTACGAAGAGCTGAGTTTGGTTTTTTCGGAGTAGTGGTTGCAACCTTGATGCAGACTCCGCGCTTAAATGGTCCGTATGATTCAATTGGTTTGTTTTTTATTGTATTAAAAACGCGAGCCAACGCCGGTGACTTCGTTTTCTTTTTGGTTAATTTTCTTGGTCGCTTCTTGAGCTGATTAATCGTTGGCATTAAATTACATGACTATTATAGCTATTGTATCAATCTATTTGTTGCAATTATTATCCTTAACAATCCCAATGATTGCAACATTTTGAACATTTACAACGCTTATAATATTTTCAACATAAATAAAAATATCCGCTAGTGAACTAGCAAGATTAATATTACAGAATATACAAAATATTGTCAATGTTTGCCCATTAAATAAAAGTGTTTAAAACATCCTTCTTTTTGAGGTATATGAATTATAGCCCAACTACGAAATGGAAGAATATGCCCAACATAAATTGTAAGAATATTCCCAAAAAATTAGAAAAGATGAAAATGAAAAATAAGAGTGCCATAAAACCAAACTGCTCCAGCATTATTATTGTCTCTGTCTTAAGACGAAGGATAGCAAAAATAAGTTTCGATCCATCAAGTGGCGGGATGGGGATAAGATTAAAAAATGCCAGGAATACATTGATTATTATAATCATTGAAAAAATCAAAAAAAAGATGGAGGAAAAAGATCCTGAAATGCTGGAAGCCAGATTTTCATAATTCCTACTCAGAAGATTTTGAATAATATCCAATTTTATCAATGAGCTCATATAC
>JAKLHP010000036.1 GCA_022710085.1 Patescibacteria group bacterium
TCTTGCTTCAATGATTTCCGCAATATGCTGACGAGAAACAGAACCGGTTTCCCTGGAATCAACTTCCGATAAATCTATTTCTTCTTTCTTGCTGATTTCTTCTGGAATAGCGCTTCCGAATTCTAATTTGACTTTTTCCGCAACTTCAATTGAAGTCCGAAGTCCAATAGCAATATCATTAGTAATATGACCGGCTCCGACAGGAAGTACTGAAGTATGGATAAGGTCTCCATCTTCAAAAACTGCGATGGAAGTTGTTCCTCCTCCAATATTTATTAAAATCACTCCTAATTCTTTCTGTTTTTTGCTGAGAACTGCCGTTGAAGCTGCCAAAGATTCAAGGATAATATCGCTGATATCAATTCCCGATTGTTGGATGCATTTGGTAAGATTTTTAACCTGGATTGAGGAACATTCAATGAGAAGTGAATTCATTTCTAGTCTCACTCCCCTCATCCCGAGAGGATCTTTTATATTTTCCTGATCATCCAAACGATAATTTTTAGGAATAACATAAATTATCTCCTTGTTAAGAGGCAAGGCGACATTTTGCGCTTCAGTTATTACTCTCTCCAAATCATCTTCTGTAACTTCTCCGTCAGCTCTTCCTACAGCCACTACTCCTTTCGATTCCTGGAAACTTATTTCGGTTCCTCCAATATTAATATTGGCGCTTTTAACGGTAAGTCCTGCCATCCTTTCAGCTTTCTCTACTGATTCGTTTATATTTTTCACTACTTCTTCAACATCAGAAATCGATCCTCTTCTGATCCCGGATGAAGGGATTACGCCCACGCCGATTATTCTGGGAATTTCCACATCGGAAAAAGACTGTGCGATAACAGTTCTCACATTGGAAGTCCCTATGTCTATTCCTACTACGATATTTTCTTTAGACATAAAATCAATACAGGGAAATACCCTGATTCAAAAAATTCTCTGTTTGAATTATAAATTAAAAAGACCTTTTCTGCAAAGAAAACAGAACTAGCTAAATAAAAAGACTTCTGAAATATGGATAAAATATTATTATTCCTACCGCAGCAGAAAAAAATGCCGAGATCAGAACTACCGCCGCCATCATATCTTTTATAAGCCTGACATAAGGATGAATTCTTGGTTTCAATATATCCACTACTCTCTCCACAATAGTATTACAGAGTTCCACTACTAAAACCCACATTATCATTGAAAAAAGAATGACAGCTTCCCAGCTTTTTATTTTAAAAATAAGAATCAGCGTGATAATAAACACAGCAACTACTACCTCTATCTGAAAATTCCTTTCCATAGAAAGGGCATATTTAAGGCCCCGGAAAGCACAGCTAAAACTCTTACAAATTTCTTTTATCCCCAGTTTTGTTTCAGTCATAGATTTATTCTAAATTAAAAATTTTCTGCTATTTCATCTTGGATTTGATACATTTTTTTGCTATGTTTAAACCCAATGATATGCAAGACCCCGTGAGAAATCACATAGGCCATTTCTTTTGTTATTTTTATTTTATCTTCCTTCGCCGACTTCTTGATATAAGGATAGCAAATAATCAGTTCACAGAAAAACTCATTGGTCTTGTTCTTTTTTTTGGGATAAAAGTCAGAGAAAGAAATAACATCAGTAACCTTATCGATTTTTCGATAAATCCTGTTAATTTTTCTGATTTCTTTTTCCGATACGATGGCTAGGCTAATGTTAAGTTTTCCCTTATTTTTAACTGCGCCTTTTTTCAAAGTGTCTGAAACGACTTTTTCAAAATATTTTTCTGAAAGTGTACATCCGATCTGGTTATTTATTTCCAGTAAATGTTTCATAAAGGTTATTTCATCTTATCCTGACTAAGATTAGAAACGCTTCCGATTGATCCGTTGGAAATGTAAACTATGCCTTCTTTCTCATCTTTTATAACGGTAGACCTGAATGAGATTTTTTTTACTTTCCCGGTATAAGTCCCGATCTTCACCATGTCTCCGACATTGTATTGATTTTCCATAATGATGAAAATTCCGCTTACTAAATCCTTAACCAGTGTTTGAGACCCAAATCCAACAGCCAGTCCAAGAATTCCAGCTCCTGCCAGAAGCGGAAGAATATCTACCCCCAAAAGCTCCAGCACCATTAAAATCGCTACGCCCAGAATCACTATATTTCCAACAGTATTAAGAAGCAATGCCAAAGTTCTCACTTTAGCCTTAGCTCTTTCTCTTCCCGAATGAGACACTTTTGTGAAAAAAGAAAAAAGCCTGTATATGACAAGTTTGAAAAAAATCTTAAGAAAAATTAGAAAAATCAGAAACACTAGAAGCTGATATCCAGTAGTACCCTTTTGAACAAGGTTAAAATCGAAATTTTGAAG
This sequence comes from Patescibacteria group bacterium, assembly GCA_022710085.1. Taxonomy (GTDB): domain Bacteria; phylum Patescibacteriota; class Minisyncoccia; order Moranbacterales; family JAKLHP01; genus JAKLHP01. Next base: position 2,355 of record JAKLHP010000036.1, read on the forward strand.
ATAACTAAACATCCGATAAAAAGAATATAATTTTTATTATTTCCCGCTAAGTTCTTCTTCCAATATTTTTTTTACGACACTACCGTCTGTTTGCCCTTGAAGTTTTTTCATGGAAATTCCCATAATCTTACCGAAGTCTTTCGGAGAAATTTCTCCCGACTCTGAAATTATTTTCTTGATTTCCTCTCTTACTTTGCTTTCGTCCATCTGAGCAGGAAGATAAATAGAAATTATTTCAAGTTCTTTTTTTTCTTTCTCAGCCAAATCGGTCCGTCCTCCTTTTTCATATTGTTCAATGCTGTCTTTTCTCTGTTTGATGGATTTCCTGACAACTTCCATCACCTCCTGGTCATCAAGCCCTTCTTCTTTTTTTCTTTTTTCAATTTCTGCATTTTTGATCGAGCCGGATAGAAATCTCAGCACATCACGCTTAAAAGCATCTCCTGATTTTAGAGATTCTTTAAGATCGAAAAGGATTTTTTCCTTAAGAGACATATATCGTATGACGTAAAACGTGGAATGTTGAGTATTGCACGTTATGCGTTATGTGTTATGCGATTTAGTCTTCCATTTTTCTCTTGATGTTCTTAAGCGCTTCTTCATCAAATTTTCCAAGTTTCTTCATCTTCTCGATTTCTTTCCTAATCTTAATCTTATACAGAGCTTCTACTCTTTTTTCTCTCTTATTCTTTTTATCTTCAAGAAATCTGGATCTTCTGGCATGCACCAAAACTCCGCTTTGTTGAACTCGGCGTGAAAATCTTCTTATTAAGCTTTCCGAAGTTTCTTTTTCCTTTTTCTTAACTTCTATCATGAAAACCCCCTTTCTAAATTAAATATATATAAATTTCCAAATATTAAGCGTGAGAGACAACCACATCATTTTTCAGTATTTTTTTGACAGCATTGATAAGCTTCTCAACTGCTACTGTTTCTTGAGATCCGGTTTTCATATTTTTAACTATCACCGTCCCATCAAGCGCTTCTTTCTGACCGATAATCAGAGTAATCTCAACCTTGAATTTGTCAGCTAGACGAAGTTGCGATTTGAGGCTTCCTCTCCCGAAACTCTCAGCTACCACAATTCCATTTTTTTCCAATTCCGAAAAAATATTGAGGCTTTTCTTTTTGGCCAATTCTCCAAGCTGGGCCAAGAATACTCTTGGCGTCGGCTGTTTATAAATTTTTGTGTTAGCCTTTTTCATTTCAATGACCAACCGATCAAGTCCTAATCCAAAACCGATAGCCGGAGTATCTTCTCCTCCCAAAGACTTAATAAGCTTATCATATCTTCCTCCTCCACCTAATGAAAAATTTCTTCCATCATTGTTGTCAGCCCAGATTTCAAAAACAGTTTTAGTATAGTAATCCAATCCTCTCACCAATCTGTTGTTGATCATATATGGAAGATTAAGCTCATCTAGATATTCTAACAAATTCTTAAAATGCAAGTGGCATTCCGGACAGAGATGATCAACGGTCTGGGGAGCATTAGATCCCACTTGGACACATTTGTCTTCCTTGCAATCCAAAATCCGAAGAGGATTGACCTCTAACCTTCTCTTACAATCCTGGCATAATTTTTGTTTCCTTGATTCAAAATAACTGACCAGAAGATTGCGATAATCTTTACGGCAAGCCGAACACCCGATACTGTTAATCTGAAATTGGATGTTCTTGAGCCCCAAAGAAGTAACCAAGCGATAAGATAATTGAATCAGATGAGCATCCATAATCGGATTACTCTCTCCAAAAATATCAAAATTAGCCTGCCAGTGTTCTCGATACCTTCCTTCTTGTGGCCTGTCATAGCGATAAATCTGGCCCATAGAAAATAATTTTACCGGTTTTGGAAGGACATTCATTCCATTTTGGATAAATGATCTTGCGATTCCAGCTGTCATTTCGGGACGAAGTGCCAGTTTATCTCCTCCTCTGGTGGTAAGTGTGTACATTTCTTTCTCCACGATATCCGTTCCTTCTCCTACTGAACGAGTAAAAAGATTTGCATATTCAACCAAAGGAATATCAATTCTTTGATATCCATACTCATAAGAAAGACGGGAAAGCACTCTTCTTACGTGCTCCCAATAAGGCTGATCCGCAGGAAGAATGTCTCTCATCCCCCTGGGAGGCTGAAGTAGTAATGGCTCCTTTTCAGAAGGTTCCTTTTTGGAAACAGTTTTCCTCTTCGAATCCTTACTGGCTTTATTTTTCTTGTCTGACTTCTTGATACTTTTCTTATTCATACTCAAAAAAAATTAATAAAATGAAGCTTTATTGAAAGGCCAAGCGCGAATCAAAACTCTCCCGATAATAAAATCCTTATTCAACGGACCCCAAGATCTTGAATCGTGGCTATAGGATCGGTTGTCTCCCATCACAAAGTAATCCCCCTCTTTAAGCTCTTGAGTAAGATCTCCTGGGGTTTTTACTTTTTCTTCTAAATAATCATTTTCATCTACGACAAAACCTGCCGGATTTTGCTCATTGAATATATATACTTTTCCATTATTTATTTTTACTTTTTCCCCCGGAAGGCCAATCACTCTTTTTATGAAATACTGTTTGGGATCTTTTGGATAACGAAATACGATCACGTCTCCACGATTAAGCTCCTTGAATGATTCAATGGAAAAAAATTCCCTTTCCCCTACTCCAACTTTAGTATTCTTATATCCTAATTCATTTATAATAAGATATTCCCCTTCTTTAAAATTCGGCTCCATGCTTGCTCCTTGCACAAAAAAAGGCTGGAAAAGAAAAACTCTGATTGGGGTAATTATAATAACAGCCAAAATAAAAACTTTGACAATTTCAAGGATGAAGCTTCCTACCCCATAATAAGATTCTTTTCCACCTTTAAAGACATTGCTCCCCGGAGAGTCGTTTTTTTCCATTAAATAAAGGCAAATTAATAATAAACATAGGCATTATAACACAAGATTTTCGCTCTTGCAAGTATCCCCCAAAGTGAGCTACCATAGAATAAGAAGCTTATGGATATCATCAAGAAGAAAACTAAAAACTCCGATCCTTATGAGTCATATGACTCTTTCATAAAAGAGAACCGCAATGGTTCCTATCGAAAGAATAATATAGCTAATATTGAGGGGGAAAAAGAAAAAAAGAAGTTTTCCAGAATATTATGGAAAATCATTGTTCTTGTTTTTGTTTTCTCAATATTGGTCTGGGGAAGCTTTTTTGCTTTCAAGATCGCATCCTTCGGAAAAAAAATCAGCGTTGAGAATGAAAAAACTTCAATTATTGGAAATGTCGGATCCCTGATTTCTTCTTTGGTTCCAATTAGCAGAGAAAAGCTCGACGGTGAAAATGAAGGAAGGGTCAATGTTTTGCTTTTGGGAACAGCAGGGAAAGGGAAACCCGGACAAAATCTTACCGATACGATAATGATGATGAGTATCGATACTAAGAATAAAAAAATTGCGCTTCTTTCTCTTCCCCGCGATTTCTACGCCAATATTCCCGAAACATCCTATTCGACTAAGATTAATTCAATTTACCAATATGGCATAAATAACCGGGAAGACATAAATCCCATGAAAAAGACCGTTGAAGAAATCACCGGAATGCCTATTCATTATTTCATTATTTTGAATTTCGACGGATTCAAAAAAATCATCGATGACATTGGGGGAATTAATGTTCAAGTAGAAAGAGATATCTACGATCCGAAATATCCCGGACCGAATTATAGCTACGAACTCTTTGAAATTAAAAAAGGAACCCGTCTCATGGACGGAGAAACCGCTCTTAAATATGCCCGGGAACGCCATGATGACCCTGAAGGAGATTTTGGAAGGGCCAAGAGACAACAGCAGATAATGCAGGCTACTAAGAACAAGATCTTCTCGATTCAGACAATTTTTGATCCTTTTGCTCTAAGCAAGATCATTGACGACCTTGGTGAAAATATTAGAACCAACATCAAGCTTGAAGAAATGAAAGGATTTGTCGAGCTTAGTAAGAAATGCGACACTCAAAATATCACTAATGTCGTGGTTGATGCCTGGAAAAAAGACAGCATCCTTAAAGTTTCTCATATATTTTTCAAGGACACTCGGGCCTTTGTTCTGGTTCCCCGCGTGGGAAATTACAGCGAAATCCAAGAACTTTCCCAGAATATCTTCAATTTAGATAGTATCCGCCGAAGAAAATCCGAGATTGAGAAAGAAAATGCCAGTATCACAATTATCAATATGAGCGGGAATACAGCTCTGGAATCAAAAATAAAAGATTTGTTGGGCAATAAAATAGGAATCAAGGATATTAAAATTGGATATTCTTCGAATTCCAAAAAATCAAGTAGGTCTTTCGTCTACGATAAAACCGGGGGGCAAAAGATATTTACCCTGGATGAAATAATCAAGAAACTCGGAATTAGTATTGGCCAGGATAAAAATGATATGATAGAAGGGCAGCATAGCGACTTAGTATTAACATTGGGAACTGACTTGAAAAATATTGAATTATTTGAAGAAGACGATGTCGAAGAATTCAGAAATGCCGAGGACAAACAAGAATATTTTGATTTGATAAAAAAATAATCTCATAAAACATACAGCAAAAGTTTTTGTTCTATGCTTTATATTTCACATCCTATGAAGTTAATAATCGGCCTGGGTAATCCTGGAGAAAAATACAAAAAAAACCGGCACAATTCCGGATTCATATTAATCGACGAACTGAGAGAAAACCTTGATTTTCCCGATTTTGAATTTTCCAAAAAATTTGATGCTGAAATTTCAGAAGGAAATGTTGGCGAAGAAAAAATATTTCTGGCTAAACCGCAAACATTTATGAACAATTCCGGAGATTCCGTCCAGAAAATAATCAGTTTCTATAAACTCACCCCCGATGACATCACCATCGTTCATGATGATTTGGATATCGATTTTGGAACAATAAAAATTTCCAATGATTCCGGAGCCGCCGGTCATAACGGCGTGCAAGATATCATCAATAAAATCGGAACTCGGAACTTCAAAAGATTCCGCATCGGAATCGAAGGAGAAGAAAAAAGAAAAACCAGGATAATTCCCGGCGATGTTTTCGTGCTTCAAGACTTTTCAAAAGAAGAGCTGGAGACTGTCAAAAACTTGGCAAAAGAAATCAAACTTCAATAAAAAACAGATTAATCTCTTTGCACCAAAAAAAACTCCCTCCCGGGAGTTTTTATTCATTATTGTTTGCCTGCCTGCCGGTAGGCAGGTTTCTTGTTTCTTACCCTACAGCGTCGTCGCCGTAATAATCACATCGGTATCATAGGTACCGGTCGGTTGGAATTTGTTGGATCCGATCTCGGCTCCGAAGAGGAGGACTTCATCCGATCCGGCTTGGTCGGTTTCAGTT
>JAKLHP010000037.1 GCA_022710085.1 Patescibacteria group bacterium
GGCAGACCGACCGGATTAACGATGAAGCATTTCCAAGGCTTCAAACCCCTTGGGGCACGCTACAGCACGCCTTATTGCCTTAAAAAAAAAATAACCATCCAGATGGTGGCAAAAATTTTTCTGGCAATCCACGACCGGTTAAGCCTTATTCATAGCAAAGGATTCTTAATCGCCGATCTAAACAGCAATAACGTGCTTTTCAAGATTTCAGGCAAAAGCGTCCACTTGGCATTTGTCGATGTCGACAGCTGGGGAATCAAAAAGCCGGGATTAAATTTGCCGGCTTCGGATCAGACATACGGAATTTCCCACCCTGAACTGGAAAAAAATCCGAATAGCCTGGAAAGATACCACGACTGGTATTCTTATTCAGTCCTGTTGGCCCGATCCTTGCTAAAAAAGAATCCTTTTAATCTGGGAGTTTTGGATGCTAAGACAGAAAAAATAGTCGGCGCATCTTCTCAGGAAGAAGGCATCACTTGTTGGGATCCGCAAGTCATCCTGACGAAAGAGGAAGTCACTTTTTCAAAAAGGTTCGGCTCCAGACTTACAAACGCCTTAAATCTCTGGCTTAAAGGAAAGCAGAAAGGAGTCTTCCCCAAGGAAGCAGTCGAGAGGTTTGTGGAAGAATCGGTTTTCTGCAAAAAGTGCAAGCTGGAAGTGCATATCGATCACATAAACTGCACTCGTTGCGGAGAAAAACTGCCTGAGCCTTTCCTGCCCGCAAGAAAGAAAATTCAGGAAGAAAAGCATTTTGTTGAGAGATTGGTGTCTAGCGGCGGCTAGACCTGATCAGACAATCCCGGAGAATCCGAATTATGACAGGATTCTCCGGAACATCTCAAGCTTCCCAAAAAATTGGAAATCTTGAGATGTCACCAACGGATAATGTGCAACACTGTCCGGGATATCGCAGAAAAGAACTTTGAAAAATAAATAATATTTCATAGAGGAGGAGTGATATGAAAAAAGTTGTAGTTCGTGGAATCAAAGCAGAGTGTTTGCACCATCTCTGCGAAGATGATCTTTTTCTCAGCCAGTTCGTTGACAACAACGGCGAACAGGTCTGGGTAGGATCGGTTTCGGACGGTTGTTCCGGAGCTTTCGGTTCGGAACACGGAGCGGATTTTCTGGTTCGAACCTTTGCGGAAGAAGCGGAAAGGCTCGGAAAAAACGGAGTTCGCGATATGCATTTTTTTCGCCAAGTGGCACTGGAAGTGGTCCGCCGGATGGCGGATTACCAGCCCAGAAATCCCGGAAGTGAGATTTATCGCTGCTGCGATGGAATCAACATTTCGGATGAGCTTACTGCCACGCTTTACGGTTTCATAGCTGACAAGGAACGCATACTGCTTATTATGGCAGGTGAAGGAACCCTTGAAATCAACGGGACCGAAAAAATCATCGATCAGCCAGGAGGAGACATTTATCCGGTCTATCTGCTCAGGTTTCCAAAAGAAACTTGGGAGGAGAATCTGGAGAAAATATTCGCCTTCGTGGAACTTCCGACGGAAAGGGTGGAGAATTTCATTATCGCTACCGACGGCTTCGGGCATCCGAATTCAAGTGAATATCCCAGTCTTCTCAAGGACCCGGCAATGTTCGTTCTTCATTCAAGGCATCTTGCAAATTCGAAAGAAGATGCTTCCCTTGTCCGCGGAGGCGACGATGCCACCGCAATAGCTTTTACTCACAGCGGGTTTCGCTCTGACAATCTTCTGGATGCTGATGAAATAGAAGCCATCGGCCGATATGTCGAGGAAGTTTGTCCCAAAGACTTCGCGAAACGCATACGTGAAGCAAAGTGTCTCGAAGTGAGACCTTGTTCGGTAAAAAACATCAAGAACAGTCTTATCTTCACACGTAGCATTTCCAGACACGAAGGAATTTACCTTTTTGGCATAACTCCGGAAGAAAACAAGAGATACGAGCGTGAAAGGAATGCCATCATCGCCTCTTGCATCCGGAAATCTCAAGAAGAAGTCTTCGCGGCTCTGTTTGGCAGCAAAAAGAAGGTTTCCGAGCCTGCCAGGCAAAAACCGGGAAAAACTGCGACAGTCACACGGCTGAAAACAGCGGCTCGCAAGAAGGCGCCAGACATCAACATTTCCCAGACCAAACCGGGAAAGGCGACATTGACGCCCGATAAAAAGGCACCTGTCCTGCCGGACAAAATTTCCAGGATTATTCCCAAAGAACCTGGAAATTGCTCCGTTCCCGAAGAGAAACCGAGAGTAAAGATGACGCCGATTGAAAAGGCTGATCCGGTACCCGCGGCAAAAACAAGGAAACGGAAAAGGAAAGGAATTTCGCCAGAAACGGAATGGAAGCCTTTCCAGGATCTCTGTGACCGCCGCCTTTCAAGGAAATACGGCATCGGCTTCCGCCATTTCGGAAGGGTGATGTATGACCTGTGGCATTTCGTCGAGAACTGCCACAATGAGGGAATGCGTCTCGGCAATCTCCGTCCCAAGGATCTTCTGGTGAAAATCGAGTATGAGAAGATTCCAGAGAGGAGGTTCGGAAAACCGGTGGGATATCAGTTCCGGCTGGTAAATCCGAACGATGCCGCCAGGGTGGATTCGGGAAACAATCCGGTCAAGGATTACGAAAATCTGGATCTGGATTTTGTCCATCCGGATTATGCGGAGAAACTGGCCACGGACGACGAATCGCGCCTCAATCAGGACTGGTACGCTTTCAGTGTCCTGTGCACCTGGTTCATCACCAAGTTTGATCCTTTCGGGGAAGGCGTCATGAAAGAAAAGCCCGATGCCAGCCGGATTTACCGGATGGAGAATGACTTGTTTAATCGGTCATCAGGGATCGAGATTGACGACCGGAGCAGGAAGTTCATAAAAATAGCCCTGGCAAGGCTGAGTCCGAAGGTTGTAAAATTCACAAGCGGATTTAAATCCCGCAAAAACCTTCGCCAGTCCCCCGACTTCCTGCTTGAAGAATTCCGCGAAGAAAACATCATCGTTTGCAAAGCGGAGATTTTAAAGCGCGACAGGAAAGGAAGGGAATGGAAAGCAAAGTGCGGATTCAAGCAGCTTGCAGGCCTGAACACGTGCGGATACTGCAACTCTTCGCACGTCGCGATGGTCACCACCTCCTGTCATTTGTATCAGACGGAAGACCAGGCGGCTATGGTTTAGCATTCAACCCCCGAACATCAAACGGAACAATGTTCCGCAAGCTGTTTCGGGGGTTTTTATTTGAAAAAGTTTAATCTGTTATTTAATCATAAGTTATAAATCATATAGAACATTCCTGAACATTTCTTTTAATGAATCACCATCTAATTTTTCATTGCTTCCGAAAGTTATTTTTAACCCTCCGGAAAAATTTTCAGTAATATTTTCAATTTCATCAGGAAACTTGCTCTGCTTTTCCATATAAAAGTAAAATTTGACAGAAGCCAATCCTTCCAACATCCTGTTTGAAATTTTCTTGCCATCCAAAAGATCCGCGCCGGCAAAAACTTCCAAAAGATTGAGTTGGGCCTTTATCGGAATTTCATCCTCGTCCAGCTGTCTTTCAAAATTAGGCAAGAAATCGGGATACTTTGTCTGGATTTTCTTGATGAACTGGTTGTCATAGAACCCACCGTCTTTTCTTTCCTTAATTCTTTCCTTTTTCCATTTTTCTTTCGCTTCCAAAACAAGCTTTCTCAACTCTTCGGTCATTTCCTGACTAGAAATTCCGTATTTCAAGCTTATCACTTTTCCCTTATTAATCACTCCGGACTTGCTCTTCTGAAGCACGATAATATCTATGCCGTCCAGTCCATCCTTCCCGATTTGTCTGAAAGCTTCACGCAAGTTGTTAACCACTTCCTTGTTTTTTTCTTCTTCAATTATCTGATCCCCTTGGACGTTTATTTCGAATTCCTTTCTTATCTCCCTAAGTTCGTTTTCCAATTCGTCGGAACTTAATTTTTCAGATCCGCTTTGGACATCTGCTATCGGCAGATTATCAGGCGCTCCCGGAACCTGGACCGATTCCTGGTCAGGCTTTGAAACTGAAGGCTGCTGCGATTGCGCCGCATCGGGTTGCGGTTGAGTTTTCTGCCCGGCATCCGCATTCGAAATATCCTTTGGATCGACATTCTCTGCTCCCGCCAATTCTTCCTTTATCATTTCAAAGGCTTTTTCGTTTTTTTTTCCGTTGAAAAATTCATTCTCTTCGATGATTTCTTCCAGAAAAACACTCCAAAACATTTCCGTTTTAACCTTGATTAAATCATCCACTTCCTCTTTCTTGACTCCATGCTCCCCCACATAGTCGATGTTCCTTATGAATTCCAGCATCTCTCTAGCATCTTCCTTGTAAATTTTTATCAGCTCAAGCTCGTACTCGGAAAAATTTTCGATTGCTTTTTCTTGTTCCTGGTCCTTGATTGTCCCAATTATCTCTTCCCCTTCTTCTTTGGTATGTTGCCCCTGCTCCGGAAAAGTTCCTGGATCTTTTTCTTCAATTTTATCGTCACCTGGCTCTGGAGATTTGATCTTAACCAAAAGTTCCCGAGTTAAATTTAATCCAATTTCTTGGATTTCTTCAGTATTAAAGAAACCTATTTTTTCAATCGCCTTATCTATCATTTCTTAAATGAATTCAAAATAAATTCTATTATTTTTCCCTGCTTTTCCTCGTCGGATTCAACCTCTTTCACCGACTTCCTCAGAAATTTTTTCATTTCAATTTTGATAACACGATCCACCAGATCCATATCATTTTCATATCCCTCCCATTTCAAGGCTCTGCATTGTTCATCGAATTTCCTGGCAAAATCAAGAAAATGCCCCATTGTTTTTTTTTCGAGCAACATTTCTCCTTCCGCTTCTTCTGTCGGCTTTTCCTTGCCAGCATTTCCACCTTTCTTTTCAATTTCCTTGTAGGTTTCAAGCATTTCTTCCAATTTTCCAAGAGTTATTTTTTCCGCCTTACCATTAACCAAAATTTTCACTTCTCCTGCATTTTCTTTATAACTCTTATCATTTCTAACATACATCCAATCTCCATTTTCTTCTCCGTTCCTGAACAAGTTTTTCCCGAAAATATTCTTGAACTTGTCTCCAAATTCATCTTTTGTCATTACTCCCTTTTTCTGTTCATTATCCGCTTTTTGCTTAACCTGCCTTTCTGCATTTTTTTTCCTTTCATCTTTCTTTTTCTTCATTTCTTCTTCTAAAAGACTGTATTTCTTGATAATTTCCTCGAACTCAGTAACCGACAATTTCTCTCTTCTTTTTATAGTTTTCCCGCTTTTCTTATCGATGGATTCAAACGAAACATTAGCCATCCCTTTTTTTTCATCGAACCCTAAAACAATCATCCAACTTCCAGAATCATTTTCGGGGAAAAACTTTTCCCCATACCTATTGCCGTATTTTTCAAAAAATTTTTCTGCGCTAATTTCTTTGCCTACTTCATTCTGAACCGCGCTTTTTTGAGCTTTCTGGTTTTTCTGAGCTTCCTCCGCTTCTTGCACCGTTTGCTCATCGGATTTTCCTTCGCCATTTTCTCCCTGGCGATAAGTTTTCATGCGCTTTTTCAATTCCTCAAGGGTTATATAGGAAAATCCCTCTTTAATGATTGTCTCGTCATCTTCTTCAGAGCCACTTTCCTCCCACTGATCCCAAATCCTTATCTTTCCACCGTCCTCTACTGAATAAATATAAAAAAGCTCTTTTGGGTTAGACTGATTGTAGAATATACATTCCTTTTTCGGAAGTCCTGTTCCTTCTTTTATTTTAATATTATTCTCCTTCAAAAAATTTTCCGCTGCGCTTTTCTGGCTTTTCGCTTCATTGTCTTTTGGATTTTTTCCATCAACATATTTTAGGATTGCATTTTTCTGATCTTCATCCATATTGACCATTCTTCCTTCCAATAATTTTTTCACCGATTTGATTGCTACAGCGTTAGCGCCCATAGCTGCAAACATTGAATCAATAAAATCTTTTGTCTCCGAATCAATCGGCTCTTTCAGTTCTATCTTGCCCAAATCAGCCAAACCTCCTTCGCCTAATTTCTTTCCTTTAGGCCGGGCTTTCTTTTCACCAGTCTTTTTTTTGTCAGCTTTATTTTTCCCTGAATTTTCCGGCTTTCCTTTGTCAGCAAGAACCGGCTGGGAATCTCCTCTTTTTTGCTTTTTCTCGGCTTCGGCAAGCAACTGATCCACTGATTTTGAAGAAGAAAGAGCTACTAGTTTTTCCATATTATTTTCTCCGCTATTTGAATAAATTGTTGCTGTTGCAGTTTCAGTTGCCGCAGCTCCAAGCGACCTAGGTTTGGCAAGATCTTTTTTAAATTCATCATATTTACTTAGATATCCGGAATATTTTTTCCAGATATCCAAATTTATTACTGAGTTTATATATTCCTCTACTGTTTCTTTGTCTTCTTCTTTAATATCGCCAGATTCAAATTCTGAAATCAAATAGCTTTCAACTTCTCCTAACCCAGTTATTTCCCCTGCCGTCCATTTTTTGAAATTTTCTTCCATTTCAGCCATAATCTTTCTTTTCTCGTCATCTATTATTTTGAATACGTCAACTTTTTTTTCAACATAACTCCCGACATCTTTTCCGGTGTCATTTTTTAAATTTTTTCCTTCATTCATAAAATAATTCTATAGATTCTCAATATTTTTTATGTTATAATAATACCATAAAATTAATTAAAATAAAAACAAAACGATGAACAAAAAAACTACTTATCTTATCCTTTTTCTAATCATAGCATTGGGATTTTTTTTACGGGTTTATAACATTGAAAGCGCTCCTCCGGGAGTCTACCCGGACGAAGCGGTGAACGGAGAAGATGCCATCCGAGCCATTGCCGCCGGTGATTATCAGTGGTTTTACCCAGCTAACAATGGACGCGAAGGGCTCTTTATGAATCTCATCGCTCTTTGTTTTAAATTTTTTGGAATCAGCGTCCTGACGCTCAAGCTCCCCTCAATTATTTTCGGAACTCTCACGATTTGGGGAACTTATCTTGTGACCAAGGAAATTTTTCAAAAGGAACGCATCGGACTTATTGCCGCTTTTCTTGCCTCTGTTTCTTTTTGGGCCATAAATTTCAGCCGGATTTCTTTTCGGGCCAATATGCTCCCCTTCATTTTGGTATTTTCTTTCTATTTTCTTATCAAAGGGGTACGGATCAATAAATTTCTTCCTTTTGCAATCGGAGGATTCATTTTTGGCGCCGGGCTTCATACTTACATATCTTTCAGGGTAGCTCCGGCCATATTGGTTTTTTTACTGATTTCTTACATATTAACATCGGAGAATTTCTTAAAAACGTATTGGAAGAAAATTTTAATTTTCATATTATTCACTTTCATATCTGCCGCTCCAATAATTTACAGTTTTTATGCTCATCCTGAATATCTTGAGTCTCGTTCTGCAAGCATTTCCATCCTTTCTCCTGAGGTCAATCAGGGACATCTTGTTCAGACATTTCTCAATAGTTTTGGCATGAGTTTGGTAAAATATAATTTTTGGGGAGACCAGAACTGGAGACATAACTTCCCTCCTTACCCAGTACTTGATCCGCTAACTGGGATTATGTTTCTGGCCGGATTTATTTTTTCTATCTTCAAACTCTTCCAACTGCTTGGGCAAAGATTCTTAAAAAAAACCAGGAATCCTAACCTTAATATTTATGTCTTACTTGTCAGCTGGTTTTTCTTTATGTTGGTA
>JAKLHP010000038.1 GCA_022710085.1 Patescibacteria group bacterium
AAAACCGGAACCCTTGAAGCAAAAGCCTCCAGGATCGGTATTCCAAATCCCTCATAGAGCGACGGGAAAACGAAAACTTTTGCCAGCTGGAACAAAGCCGACTTATCTTCTTCATCGACAAATCCGGGAAAAATTATGCTGCCTGATATTTTTAATCTTTCAATTTCATTATCTATGTCATCGTCAAAATTATGGGCATTTCTGTTTCCGGCTAATACCAGTTTAACTTCAGGAATTTTTTCTTTTATCCTAGCAAAGGATTGAATCAGTATCGGAATATTTTTTCTCGGTTGAAGCGTTCCGATATACAAAATAAATTCTTCCGGGAGATTATATTTTTTCCTGATTTCAAAAAGTTCGCTTCCTGAATAATCGCTTTTCAAAAAATCTTCCCCGACAGCATTATAAACAACCTCGATTTTTCCAGGATCAATTTTATAATATTTAATTATTTCGTTTTTAGTGAATTCCGAAACAGCGATAACTTTATCCGCTCTTCTGATACTCCCGGGAATCAGGTTTTTCAGAAAAAACAAATCTGATTTTTTGATAAACTCCGGGTATGCCAGGAAAGAAATGTCATGAATATGAGTTACGATTTTAATATTCTTTGAAACAAAGAATGGGGTAATGTATTGCGTATGATAAACATCAACCGGACTTTTCCGAAGGTAAGCGGGAAGCTTCCAGATATTCCAGACAAACTTGTTCGGACAATTAAGAAAAATAATTTTAAAATTTTCTTTATCTTCTATTGCTAGCTTCTTTTTTAATTTTTGAATGATATTTTCTCCGGTAATGTCCGTAAAAAGCAAATATTCATTACTATTGTCGATTTCCGCCAAATTTTTCACCAAATTAAAAAATACTGTCTCATCGCCAGTTCTCTGTTTCCCGATATTTCGAATATCAATTCCAATACGCATTTAATTTTCTTTAATATTTGAAGACATCGCTATCCCTAACCATATCCACAAAATTCCCAAAAACACTCCGGCGTTAAATAAATTCGGAACAAGAAATGCAAAAAATCCGAGCAATATGAATGTTCCGATTATTTTGCTTTCTGTATCATCCTTCAACACATATATTACGGATCGGATAAAAATATAGACCCAAATCGCAAGAAATGCAAGCAATCCCAAAATTCCGCTTCCAAGCCAGACTTCAAGAAAAATATTGCTTGAATTCAGTCCCGCTCCTCTTCCGTCTTTTCCAAGAATGTTTGAGATATTTCCCCATCCGATTCCCATTATCGGATGATTCTTGATTTCTGAAATTGATTTTTGATAAATCTGGCTTCTGATGGCAACATTAGGATCATTGCGATAGATTTCTCTTATTTCAAAACCTGATTCTTTCTCTTTTTCGATATCTTCCAGGTTTATGTGCCGGCAACGATATTTTTCCAGTTCTGAAATGTCATCAACTTTCTCCGGCAAGTCAAGGACAGTCTTTGACTCACAGGAAACAGTTATTTTTTGAAGTCCTGTTCCCGTACTTTGCACACGATTAAACAAATGGAAGTTAGTTAGGTTGAAAATATAAACGATTCCGATGCTTATGATTCCTGCCCCGGCAAGAAATAAAAAATGTTTTGAAAATTCTTTCCATTTCCAATCCGAAAATTTGAACGAAAAATCAGTAAGTATCGCTTTTAAAAATACCAGGGAAACAAATCCTGCTCCCAGCCAGGCAGAGCGAGAAACAGTCAAAATCAGAAGTGTGAATACGAAGATCAAGAATAAATACAATAAAAATAATTTTGAATTATGAATTGCGATTTTTGACTTTTCGTTTTTAATTTTTAATTCCTCCACAGATTTTTCATTTCGCTTCAAATAATAAATAATTGCGTAAGTTGCAGCAACCAATGCTACCAGAAAAATTCCCAGCCAATCTGGTTCGGTAAAAGTCGAATTCGGGCGCCCCGGCATCACTTCGAAAGAATCAAGACCATTCATAAATCTGATATTCTGAAAAATTCCATAAAACAAAACAATTATCGATGAACCAATAAAAAACGGGGTGATTCTTTTGAGATCATCAAATGTCTGGATATAATTTCTGATCAGCCAATATAAAAATATGAAAGAAACTAAAATTATCGACTGTTTGAAAGCTATTCCTTTCTGATCCGCTCCGAAAGCGCTGACAAATCCAGCCAAAGCAAAAATTCCAATCACATAATCAAACCATTTCAATTTTACCAATTCAAAATTAAGGCGCTTGGCAAAAAATCTGAGCAGCAAGGAAACAATCGTAAGCCCTCCGGATAATTGAAAAGGGCGGATAGCGATACCCAGACTCTGCGGAGCCAAGTTTATGTTTTCAAACGCAATCGTTCCCACAAAAAACAAAAAGCTCCAACCAGGGCGGTAAAGCGCAAAAATCAAATAAACCAAGGTAACAAAAATAAAATCCCCCATTTTCATCGGCAGAATTTTAATATTGGAAAATAAGATTAAAAAGAAAACTAACAAAAAATTAGCCGCAATAAGATAATATTTGGTCTTGGTAATTTTTTGCAATACATTATCAAAAAAGGATCCCATAAAAACTAAATATTTTCAATTATCCCAAATAGCTTTTTCACAAACTTTTCCCAGGAGAAATTTTTCGCTCTTTCTTTCCCGCGCTGCCTTAGCTCATCACGGAGATGCTCATGAAGAATAACATTACGAATAACCATTATGATATCACTGGTATCTTCCGGATTGCAATACAGCACTGCGTCTCGCCCCACCTCAGGAAGAGAAGACTTCTTAGAAGCAATAACCGGAACTCCTATATTCATTGCTTCAAGTATGGGAAGCCCAAATCCTTCATAAAGCGAAGG
Source organism: Patescibacteria group bacterium (assembly GCA_022710085.1). GTDB lineage: Bacteria > Patescibacteriota > Minisyncoccia > Moranbacterales > JAKLHP01 > JAKLHP01. The sequence continues at coordinate 2,840 of JAKLHP010000038.1, forward strand.
ATAGACAAAAACCAGCGAATTCTTGTAAATTGCCGGCAAATCTTCCTGGGGAACAAAATTCAAAAGTTTTACTTGCTGGGTCAGATTCAACTCTTTTACTAATTTTTCCGCATCAGTCACAAGCGGTGCAAGTTCTGGCATTAATTTTCCGGAAATAACTAACTGGGGAAAATCTTTGATAAAATGAGTTTTTTTATTGCTTTCCAGGAGAATTTTGTAAGAGTAAATCAATCCCTCAATATTCTTCCTTACTTCCAACCCTCCGCCACCATAAATATATCCTTGTTTCAGCTCATATTTCTTAAGAATCCCTTTGCTCTTCGATTCAGATACTGCTTTTTTGTAGATTTTGTCCGCATCAATATAATTTACGGATATTTTCTCGGGTTCTATGCCTAAATGTTGAATTAGATCTTTTTCGGTGCGTCCAGAAACAGCAATAATTTTATCTGCACCTTTCAAAGCCTCTTTGGTCAGATTCCAATATTTCTTTTTTCGAGAGTTATTAAGATATTCAGGAAAAAGCTCAGGAATAATATCATGAGCTATCATTATGTGTTTCACGTCACTTGGTAACAAGGTGGCTGACTGATAGAGACTGATAAAAACGTCGCATTGGTCTTTTTTTACTTTTTTGGGAAGCAACTTCTTTTCCCACCAAATTTTCCGGATTAAATCATCCCTTTTCCAAAGCGGAAGAAATATTTCTTTTTTGAAGTTATCGGACAAGCTTAAACCAATATCCTCTTCCAGATACAGAATAAATTCCAAATCATTTTTAGTTTTCGACTTGCTTAACTCTCGGAGAAAGTTAAGCGTTACCTGCCCGATCCCGGTGCCGGGCTTTCTGGAAAATGATGCGTTGATTCCTACTTTCATATAGATATATTTTACCACAAATATGAAAATAAAAAATCCTGCTCTCAGGCGGGATTTTTTATTAAAATTTATTTTATCGATTTGATAACAATTTCCATTGTTTTAATGATTCCTAGACTGCGAGGAAAACCGCTTCTGTCATCAAACCACTCATCAAAAAAAGCTACTTCCAACTCATCTACTTCTTTCATTAATTTCATCTTAAAAAAAATTAACTTTCGATTGCAGCACTAAATTTTAAATTTTCCGATAGGGAAAATAAAAAAACCCAGGAAAAGAATTCTCTTCCTGGGGATGTTATTTCTGGTTAAATCTTAACGATTTCCCCTGTCTTGCTGCTTCTTGCAACCGCATCACTGAACTTTACTGCCAGCTTCGCGGTTTCAACATCAGTCAGACGCAAATCAACATCTTCTCCGGATATGGCATTGACAAAGGCTCTTGTTTCCGCTAAAACCTTATCCCCGCCAAAAACCTCTCGACGAGTTTCCTTTTTAGGACCAACTTCCTTTAGCGTCAACACGTCTCCATCCGGAGTATCAAACTCCATTAGGGCCAACCACCTTGGCTTGCCGGTTTTAGCATCGCCAAGTGTCACGTGGACAGTTCGCTCTTGCCTAATATTCACAAAGGAACTATGAATCCCGACAATTACATCAGACTTGTTTGTTCTTATAATCTCAGTTATGAACGAACTGGAATTTGGGATCTTTGGAAAAGACTCATCCAGCTCGCATGCCTCTTTCTGGATTTTTTCATCCACAAAAGAAAGGTGGGAAATTTTTCCGAAAACTTCTATCCCTTTCACTTTCTGATTTATTTTCGCCAGCGAGTGGACCACCCCCGCTCCATGGCAGGCTTCGTCCTCGAGGTCTCCAGGAGTCGGACGATTGTTTCCTGTCCGATCCTTGCCCCAATTAACATAAGCCTCGGCTACACAAAAGTCTTCCTCAATCATAAATTTCCGAAGTGATAAAACAACCTCGGAAAAATTAATAAGAAAGGCTGTGTATATTTTTATGCCGCCATGAAATTCAAGGCTATTTTCTATCTTTTCCACCGCTTGGGTGTTCAATCCAAGAGGCTTTTCGCAAAAAATATTCTCTATTCTTTTTGCTAAAAGATTGAGAATGACTTTGTGATGCGATGGAGTGTTGGTCGCTACAATAACCGCATCTACTCCTCCAAGATCAGCTGCTTCAACCGAGGTCCAACATTTAAGCCCCGGCCATTTGAGCATAGCGTCGGTAATCCTATCAGTCCGAATATCGATGCCTATCATATCATCAAGAGAGAATCCTAGCCTAAGAAGAGTTGCTATATATATATTCCCCATCTGCCCCAATCCAATAACCGCTATTTTCATGGTATGCCTCCTTAAATTTTAAATTACAAATTTCTCCCTATATCAGGAATTAATTAATATATCATTTTTCATTTAAAAAGTCAAGAAGGATACTGTAATAAAGTGATAAAATTCGGATAATTATTTAAGTTATTGCTAACAAGGGTTCCTTTTGATATAATCAAATCGTATTAAATAACACTTAACTACTAGGAAAAAAGCATGAAAAAAGAAAAAGTATGTATCATCGGCCTTGGTTATGTCGGCCTCCCTTTGGCAGTTCAAGCCGCTCTTCGGGGTTATGAGGTTTATGGATTAGACAATGACAAGGAAAAAATTAGAAAGATAAATTCTGGGAAAAGTCCCATCAAGGAAGATTTTTTGGATATAAATCTGCCTAAAGTAAACATTCACGCCACAGCCGATCCTAAAGTCATAAAAAAATGCGACATTTCAATTGTATGCGTTCCGACTCCGATAGATGAAAAAAAACTTCCCGATCTGACTCCTGTAAAAGGAGCAATTGAGGCTATTATTCAAAATTTCAAAAAAGGACAGCTGGTGATAATTGAATCCACCATCAATCCGGGAGTTTGCGAAGAAATGATTGAGCCAATGTTCAAGGAAGCCGGAAAAATCGTGAATAAGGATTATCATCTTGCGCATTGTCCTGAAAGAATCAATCCGGGAGATCCAAAATGGAACGTAACAAACATCAATCGAGTGGTTGGAGCTTTTGATAAAAAAGGTCTCCAGTGGGCTGCTGATTTCTATGAAAACATCGTTGACGGTCAAATAATGCAGATGAGTTCCATCCGCGAAGCAGAAGCGGTAAAAATTGTGGAAAATTCATTCCGTGACATCAATATCGCTTTCGTGAACGAACTGGCAAAATCATTCGATAAAATGGGAATTGACGTTGTTGAAGCTATCAAAGGTGCTGCTACCAAACCGTTTTCTTTTATGCCTCATTGGCCAAGCTGCGGAGTAGGAGGTCACTGCATCCCGGTCGATCCATATTACCTCATAGAACGCGCCAAGCTTTCCGGTTTTGACCATGAATTCATGAAAATTGCCAGAAAGGTAAATCTTTCAATGCCGGAATATACAATTGAACTTTTGCAAGACGCCCTGAATGAAGTCAAAATGCCTCTTAACGGAACAACCGTCGGCGTTTTGGGATTATCATATAAGGCCAACGTTTCGGATCTTCGAGAATCTCCCGTAAAGGAACTGATAAAATTGCTCAAGGAAAACAAAGCGAACGTTCTCACTTTCGATCCATATGTTACAGATAAATCAACCGTAAAAAATCTTTCTGAACTTTTTAAAAAATCAGATGCGATACTTCTGGCAACGGACCACACTGAATTTAAGAAGATAAGTTCCGAGGATCTGAAAAAGAACGGAATCAAAGTCGTAATCGACGGAAAAAATTGCCTTGATAAAGAGTCAATCAAAGAATCAGGAATGGTCTATAAGGGAATCGGAAGAAGATAAATCGGAAATTTATAATTATTAATTTCTAATTTCTAAACAATTTTAAATTAATCAATGACCAAATTTTTAAATTAAATCATTGAAAATTGTGAATTGAAAATTGAAAATTATTTGCTTATGTGGAGATTTCTAAAATTTCTCATTTGGATTGCAGCATTATTGATGCTTAATTATCTTATTTTGAATTATTTCGGCTACACCTTCAATAAAGATTTTTTCAGAAAGAATGCGGAAAATTGCAAGAAAGTGTTTACGGAATGCAAAAAGGAAAATGAGAAACGCGCTGAACAAGGTATCGGAAATACCAAGTGCGATTATTATTGCCTGAGCAACGATCTGATAATAGTAAAATGATTAAAAAACCAGTTTAATAATTTTAGGCTCAATATTGCATGATAAGAATCTTAAAATCAATCATTTGGCTGGTTGGCCTGGCTGTAGTCGCTTATCTTGTTTTGGATTATTTCGGATATGCTGTAAACAAAGAATATTTCAATGAAAGCAAGGAAGAATGCCAGAAACGGATGAGTGACTGCGGAAAAGAATACGTTGAACAGGGGACCAAGAATGCCAAATGCGATTTCAACTGCGTCAATCCAAAATTAATAATAAAGAAGAAATAATTTTCATACAACATAAAACATGGAACATAAAAAAACTTGTTCCACGTTCTGTGTTCCATGCTTCATGAAACTAATCGTCAATATTCCCGCTTTTAACGAGGAAGAAAAAATAGCTGACACCATACGAAAGATTCCGAAGAATATTCCCGGAATCGACGAAATTTTTGTTCAAGTAATTGATGACGGATCAAAAGACAACACCGTACAAAGAGCCCGGGAAGCCGGAGCGGATTTTGTTTTTTCTCATGGCATAAACCGCGGCATCGGAGTTACTTTCAGAACTTCAGTTGGAAAGGCTCTTGGAAACGGAGCAGATATTATGGTAAACATCGACGCTGATGGCCAATTTAATCCCAACGACATCCTGAAGATTATTGGTCCCGTCTTGAATAATGAAGCGGACGTGGTAAGCGCTGACCGATTTGGAGAACACAAAGCCAAAAATATTCCCTGG
>JAKLHP010000039.1 GCA_022710085.1 Patescibacteria group bacterium
GATCCTCAAAACAGATGTCGGCACTCCACATGGAAACTTTTTTCCATTCCCCCTCCTTGCTGAGAAAATCACCATTGAAAGACTTGATCACGAAGCCGATATTCTCTTCTATCACTTCTTCCAATGCCGTAATGTTGCCTGCGTGCATGAAACACCTCCTTATTGAAATATGTTAAAAATTTCATAATTAAAGTAGCATACTTAAGCTATTTTTTGCAATTCTTTTGCCAGAAAACCAAGATCCTCCGCCAATGGATTTTCTTTCCATCTTTTAAGAATACGATTGATCATCTCCAGATAATTGTGGACGATCCTGTCTTTTGGAGCATTAAAATTTTTGAAAGTTTCTTCTTTGTAGCGAGCATAATCATCCAGCAACTCGGAAACATTACTCACGATATCCGCCGATTTGATAAAAAGCGAGTCCTGAGAAAATTCCCCGATATCTTTTAGCGCTTCCTTTTTTCTTTCTTCCCAGACCAAACTCTTATCCGTCTCTGTTACACTCAAAACTCCGTCGGCAACTCTTTTGCCAAATCTTGCCTCAAGCATCTCATAAGTAACTTTCTTTTCCGGGATACTGTCTTCAATCGTATCATGCATAATTCCGGCAACGATGATGTCTTCATCGGCTCCTGCCTTAGCCAAAATTATTCCCACCGTCAATGGATGAGTGATATAGGAAATGTCTTTCACTTTCCGCTTCTGTTTCTGGTAAACTTCGTGAGTTTTTATGGAAAATTTTATGGCTCTTTGGATTTTGTTGGTAAAAATCATATTTTTAAAATTAATTGTTTCTTTTATTATACCACCGACAAAAATTATCAGAAAAACCATCTTTTCCGCCAGACCCTTGATTTTTCCAGATTTTTGTGAAATACTATCTTTTCGGCATAAAAAACCAAGTTATTTTACAAAAAATCAAACGAGGGAGGTGAATTATTTCCGCAAATTTTCAGTAAAAAAATTCCAAAAGGGAGGACACATGATTGATTTTTACCTTTCAGAAACGCCATGGCTGGCTCCATGGGAGCAGGATATTGTAATCAAACAGCTTCTTCATTACGACCTCATCAAGTTCGACAACGCCCGCAGCCTTCCGCTCAAAAGCGGAGGAATGACCGACATCTACATCAATCTGCGCAATGCGCGCAGCAACCCTGGAGCAATCGAATTCATTTCCAATCTGTATGCAATCGCATTGCAGCGCATCGGTGCAGACATATTCGCCGAAGTACCTGATGCCGTCAGCTGCTTCGCCGGCGCAATATCCGTAAAAACCGGCTTGTCTTATCTGACCATCCGGGAGAAAGCCAAAGAAGGCCGGGTTACCAAAGCGGATGTAATCGGAAACTCAAGTCCCGGTGAAAATATCTGCATCATCGACGATGTAATAACCGACGGCGCTTCCAAGCTAGCTCCGTACAGAAAATGTCTTTCCATGGGACTTGAAATTCTTCCCAACATCGTCCTGGTCGACCGACAGCAGGGCTGGAAAGAAAATTTCTGGAAACTGGGAATCAACGCCGACGTATGGCCGGGAATGACCCTTCACGATATCCGGAAATATCTCGTCATGAACGGACTTATGGAAAAATGCGACCCGGAATTCGAAAAGAAGAATCCGATAATCGTGGCCCTGGACGGAAAAAGCTGGGAAGGAATTCTTCCCTTCATCGACCAGCTCAGAACCTCAGGATGCATTTTCAAAGTCAACGACCTGCTTTTCGACAGAGGGATCAGTAATCTCATTTCCAATCTCCAGGTTTACGGAAGAGTGATGGCCGACCTCAAGTCGCACGACATCGGAAACACTGTAAAGAACATAATGAAACATCTTCTTCCCAATCCTCCCTGGGCGGTAACCGTCCACGGGACAGGTGGAGAGGAAATGATCCGGGCAGCCGTCAATACTCTCGAAGGCACCGAAACAAAAGTCCTCGCGGTAACCGTCCTGACATCGATCGATCCGACTACCTGCAAAGAGATCTATACGCGTATTCCAATAAACCAGGTGAAAAAGATCGCCGAGATCGCTCATCGAGCCGGCGCCCACGGCGTTGTCTGCTCCCCTCAGGAAGTTTCAATGCTGAGGAAGTTATATCCCGGTTTCATCTATGTTACTCCGGGAACGCGTTCGCCCGGCGTCAGCGCCGACGATCAGAAACGGATCGACACACCCGCCAACGCAATCAGGAACGGAAGCAACTATGTCGTGATGGGGAGACAGATCCTCAACGCGCCCGATCCTGTCGCTGAAGTGAAAAGGGTCCTTGAGAAGGAACTTTTCATCTTCTGAGAAAACGCTCAGCCGAACAAAAACCCTTGGCCAAAACTATGACCAAGGGTTTTTCATTGACGCTTGCAATATTTCATTCTTCTAGCGCTGAAGCAAGGCGCTGAAATATACGCCGAGATAGTACGGCCAGATAATGATGGCAAACACTCCTTTCCAGAAAGCCAGATGCAGAAAGCCGATTGTGAACAGCCAGCCTACCGCCCAGGAAAGTCCGGTGAAACTGTGCTGCTCAATTTTTATCTTGTCCATATTTTAATAATATATTTAGAATACAAATTATAATACACCACTGAATCTGAAAAATTACACAAAGGCCTTATTTCTTGATCGCTTTGACTTTCAGGCTTTCAAGAGGCATGCCGGAATATTGCTTTTTGCTAATATCTTTATCTTCCGAAAGCACCTCAACTTTGAAACCGGCTTTTTCCATCCTGGAAACATAATCATCCTTGAGAAGCGCACCGGCCACACAGCCAGACAAAAGTTTTTCATTGTTCCTGACCTCTTCCGGAAGCTCTTGAAGCAGAACGATATCGGAAACAAACATTTTTCCTCCGATTTTCAAAACCCTGAAAGATTCTTCAAAAACCTTGTCTTTGTCGGGCGACAAATTAATCACGCAGTTGCTGATGATGATATCAATTGAATCATTTTCCACTGGCAGGTTTTCAATTTCTCCCAGTTTAAATTCAACATTTCTATATCCATATTTTTCTCCGTTCGCTTTGGCTTTTTCCACCATTTCCGGAACCATGTCTACTCCGATAACTTTTCCCGTTTCTTCCACTCTTCTTGCCGCCAGGAAACAATCAAATCCCGCTCCGGATCCCAGATCCAAAACAACGTTTCCTCTTTTCATTTCCGCCATCGCTACCGGATTGCCACATCCCAATCCCAAATTAGCTTCTGAAAATTTTCCGATGTCTTCTTTGGAATAGCCGATTTCTTCAGCTATTTTTTCCTGTTCTTTTTTTGCTCCACAGCAAGAACACCCGCTACCTTTGGCAATTTTTGTGTAGCTTTCTTTCACGATTTTTTTTACTTCTTCATTTTGCATAAGACTAAAATTTTTATTTATTAAAAAGAATTGGCTTGTTTCTTGATACAAGCACGATATTTTATATCTTTTTCGAAATAGATTTTTTATTTTATTTCGTAAAACATATCCTTTCTCTCCACAACCATTTTCCATCCGTATTTTTTCGCCGCTGCATGAAGCCTCCGATTGGGATTGAAACAGATCGGCCTATCGACCAGCTTGAACATCGGGATGTCGGATTCCGTATCGCCGACTGCGACAGAACCTTCGATTGTTAAATTCTCCTTTCCCACTGCCCTTTGCAAAACCTTGGCTTTGTCGCTTATTATCTTCTCGTGCAGAATCTTGCCGGTAAAAATTCCTTTTTCGTTTACTTCATATATCCGGCCGTATGCTTTGTCAAAGCCCAATTGCTTGCAAAAATTACTCACAATTACCTCGGGCGAATTGGAAATAGCCAGCAAATAGTAATTTTTCTTTTGCAGCTGCTTGATCAGATCCCGGGTATATTGGTAGGTCCGTTCCTGCTTGGCCGCCAAAACCTTTTTGGAAATTTTCAAAAAATCTTCATACTTGACTCCTTTTATATTATTTTCAAACGCCCTGACCACTCCGTCGATATATTTTTCGTAAGAGCCTTTTCTGTCTAACCAATTTTGGTAATGCTCGGCGTAATACTTTTTAATCGACGGCTTAAAAATTCCCGCATCGATCAATGCTTCGGTTATTTCGATAAGCAGACTGGATCTGAAAATCGTCCCGTCTATGTCAAATATGGCGACTTTTTTCATAATTTAAGTAATTAATTACTTAATGCTGAATATTTTAAATTTCTTCTTCTATTTTTATAACTTCATTTAATCTTTCTTTCCAATTATTAGGAAAGCCCATATGAGATATCTCTATTTTGTGCTCGATTATTATATTCTCCAACTTCTCAAACCATTTAGAAGTTGGATTAAATTTACAATTAATAATATGCATCACAAGCAAATAATTGAACACCCTATTGCCATTGGAATTATTAAATAATTTTCTATAAAGTCCATGCCGCTGATATATCTTTAAAATAAATTCATTGTTCCAAAGACGAGAATGATGCGCACATAAATTTCTAAGCAATGAGAGAGCATAGAACCAGTTTGAAATAAATGCCTTGTTGACTCCGTAACTTTTAGCAACAACCTCTTGGTTTTCTAATTTTAATTGATTAAAAATCATAACTGATTGTCCGAAGGATAAAACTTCAACAATCATCCAGGCTGGAGGATATTTCGGAGTATTATAATTTTTATAATAATGTTTTATGCACTCTTCTTTGGAAGAAATCAAATCATTCAATATTTTTGTAATTTGCACATTATATTTTTCTCCATCCTGAAAAAAATCATGTTTTGCTATCCAAAAAGGATTACCTGTTTTAATGGACATTTCATGCACAAGATGGCACTTAAATGATTTCTCAATTCTTTCAAGAACATCAAGCAAAAGAAGCCTAAGTTTTTGATCAAAAACATAAATATTCAAAACATCCTCGAAGCTCGTGCCTTTTATAAAAGTATCGTCTTTTTGAAAATGTTTAAAATAAATGGAAAAATGATAGTAACTGATATTTTTTAAATATTTTTCTAATCTTTCTTCATCATTGATAATAAGACCTCTTTCCTTTAACAGTTTTATTTGTTCTTTGATTTCTATCGGCAGTTTTTTGAATTCCATTTCAATAATTTTCTACTACTTGACAGTTTTTTATCATACTGTAAACTGTAAGTATTAATACCTGTCACGCCTCTTAACAATGCGAAACCGACAGGTTTTTTTATATATAGATATCGACTGATTCTCCTATTCTAACAATTTCGTTCCGTTTCGTAATCTCCTTCTAGTTTCCTTTTTGATGTCTCTCTCTTCAATGATAATTGAATTATATTACTACAGACTCGAAAGTTCCACCTTTTTTATTAATTCCGCTTTCTTCATCTTAATCCTTTCGAGTTCATCCTCACGTTCCGATAATTTTTTCAGCTCTTCTTCTTCAAGGACTACGGATGCCACCTCACATATAAGTTTATTTCTAAGATCAATGATACGATTAAGAGATTGATTGCTCTCATCCAAATAAATTTTAGCTATCCCTTCCGCAACTTGATTGATACTATAAAAAGTTGCGTCCTTTGATAAGCTGAACCCCCTGAATGCAGTATTAATAAAAATTTCTATACCATTTTCGGTCATAATAACTTCTTTATCGGTAGTCTCATCATCGAGATTGCGCCATTCAAAGTCAAATCGAAACCTTTTCCCATTTACAACTATAAATTTTGCTTTCAGTTTTTGCGTCTTTCTGGGTATTCTTTTTTCGTTTTCATGCTCTTTCTCCTCAAGATGCTCCTCTGTGGCGATTCTTTCATTACTATCGCGTTTTTCCATTGGTTCATCAAATCCATCTTTATCGGAACGTTTACCTTGCTCAGGAAAATCAGGAAATGCCAACTCTTTAAAATCATCTACCCTATTTAATGCACGCAATATATTGTCTTTAACGGTATCTTTCACTGAATCTGGTAACTGTTTATCAACTTTTTCTTGATTCCATCTTTCTGTTGCTTCCTTAGTTATTTCGTCTATAATTCCTTTTATCCTTTCTCCGACCAACTTTCCAGTTTTATCTCCCCAAAAATTTTCTATAAATTCTCTAAATTCACCGGATTCTGTAATAAATTCACGCTTATTATGTGTTACTGGTATAGCGTCGAGATGTATTTCTCCAGTGATATGATTCGTCATCGGATGCGGATTATATCCTAACTTTTCTGATGCTCTTATGAGACGCCCGCGCCTAAACATATCAAATCCGCTCTGAACTCCAGACGCCGTCTTTCGGAGTCCCCACCATCCCTCAATAATGGATCCATTGCTCAAAGTAAAAATAAACTTTTGTTGACCTCGAGAATCAAGTTCAACATCGACTGGTTTACATTCTTTAGCTGTATCCTTACGAAGGCCAACTTTTATTACTACTCCATTATGACGTATGAATGGACTATATCTTTGTGAAAGCTCATTTTTCAAACGCGTAACTAAGGCATCATAAAGCTTGACCTTTAAAGAAGAAATTTCAATCGTTGTCCCATGCTCCTTTTTTGATACTGTGCCTACGGATATAGGAAAAGCTTTCCAATCTCCATTTTGCATAAATTCCTCTTTGTCATATGTAAGGATGTAAGCTTTAGAAGAATCAACTGGAGTGGTCATAAGAGAAAAGTGACGACCAAGACTCATGCAAGCAGATTTTAGTCCTAAACCAAATTCACCCAATGAATTCTTCTTTGTTGAGCTAGCTAAAATAAGAGCCTTCGCTGCGATGCCCTTGTCCATTCCTCGACCATTATCAGATACGGTTATCTTTTCGCTTTTTTTATCGAGAGACACTATTACCTCGACCCCATCATCATTTGCTGCATCTATAGAATTATCAACTAGCTCAGCAATTGCGTCTGGAATCGAATAATTTGCTTCCCCAATTTTATGAAAAATGCTTTTATCTGGGGTAATATCTACTAAATGCTCGGTTTTTGTAACTTTCATATTTTTAAATTTTGTTAGTTATGATCTTATACTAGCAGGTAGTTTAATTTAAGTCAAGTATATTTATAAAAAAATCATAACTATCAAATAAAAACCCGCCTTTTGCGGGTCTTATCCTGCCAAATGAGTTGCTATTTTTTTGCTTGTTTTTTCTGGATTTTTCTTGATTTCATGCTCCCAAATCCGCAAAACTTTCCACCCTTCCCTTTTCAGCTTCGCCCTATTCTTTTTGTCCCTCGCTATATTATCTTCTATCTTTTTTATCCAGTATTTTTTCGGCAGACGTTTTTTCCGTTCCGAGAAATTATATCCATGCCAGAAATCGCCATCGATGAAGACCGCTATCTTTTTTTTCGGAAGGGCGATGTCTATGGTAAATGTCTTCCGATTTCTGAGATGATAATGTTTTTGGAAATAAATCCCTTCTTTTCTCAACATCCGAAATACTGTCACTTCTAATGACGTATTCTTCCCTCGAATCTTCGA
>JAKLHP010000004.1 GCA_022710085.1 Patescibacteria group bacterium
TGAAGTAAATGTTTTCCCTGTTTTTCAATTTGCAGTAAAACCCAAAAACCCCAAAAAAGAGCAATAGGGAATTAATCCCTGTTGACTTTTCATTTAAAGTATGTTAATATATTTAATCGTTGCAAACATGCGAAGGAGGCATTGGATGAAAACACATAATTTGGCTGAAATGAGCCGAGAACAAATGCTTGATTTTCTGGAGGATAATGGGGTTAATCTGGGATTTTTCTTCAATATGACAGATGAAAAAATAAGGGATTACATCATTGAAAACTACGCCTTGGAATGCCTCGATATCCATTCTGAAGTAGCTGGAATAGCATTCCCCGGCATATTTTCGAGTAATCCTCCTCTAGAGCTCGAGGAATAACTCGAGAAAGCAACAAAAAGGGAAGTCTGAATCAGGCTTTCCTTTTCCTTTTTTTATTGTTTTTTATCTGTAACTTTCTTCCCTTTTAAAATCTTTTCTTTTATGCTATAAATAGATTATGCCCAGCAGTGAAATTCTGAAATTAATGCGGTCAAATTACTGGGCTTTAATTGAGCAGATTTATAGTTATTTCTGCATTCATTGTTTTCGTTTTGAGCCGAAACTCATTCGAAATTCTACTACTGAATATGGTATATCATGCAAAGCTAGATCAATTTGAGGGACCCTTGGACCTTCTCTTGAAATTAATAGAAGAAGAAAAGCTCGATATTACGAGATTGAGCCTGGCCAGGGTAGCTGATCAGTACCTGGATTTTATCAGCCAAAAAGAAAAAATAACCCTGGAAAATCTGGCTGATTTTTTGACTGTCGCGTCAAAACTGATTCTCATCAAATCAAAAGCTCTTCTTCCGACTCTTGAAATTTCCGAAGAAGAAGAAAAAGAAATCGAAGATCTGGAAAAGCAGCTTGCCGAATATAAAAAATTCAAGGATATTTCCAAGGCGATCGGCAGGATGTCTGAATCAAAAAGGGTAAGTTTTTCCAGGGAAAAATTTTTCAGCATCCGTTCATTTTTCTATCCTCCTGAAAACGTCAACACTTTCGATCTCAAAAAATATTTTGTGAAAATACTCAATGAGATTCCGATAATGGAAAAACTGGAAGAAGAAATGGTAAAGGAAGTGATTACCCTTGAAGAAAGAATAGGAAACCTGCATGATTTTATCAAGGAAAAAATGGAAACCTCATTTACCGAGTTGGTTTCCGGCGCTGAGGATAAGGTCGATGTGATTGTTTCATTTCTGGCAATGCTTGAAATGGTAAAACAGAGAATAATCCATGTTGAACAAGACAATTTATTCGAAAATATCAAGTTAAAAATTAATCATTAAACATTAATCACTGATTGATGTTTAATATTTTATGTTTAATGGAAACTCCGAAACTAAAATCCGTAATCGAAAGCCTGCTTTTTATTAGCGGAGAGCCGATCAGGATTTCAAAACTTTCCAAAATTATTGAAGTTTCAAAGGAAGATATGGAAAATGCAATCATGATGTTGGTGGCCGAGTATGCTTCTTCCGGAAGAGGAATTGCGATAATAAGAAAAGAAGATGAAATTCAGATGGCGACCAATCCGGATAATGCGGAATTTGTAGATAAGATAGTAAAAAGCGATCTGCAGGAAACGCTTTCCAATGCTTCACTCGAAGTGCTTTCTATTATTGCTTACCGCGGTCCGATTACCAGAACCGAGATTGAGGCGATAAGAGGAGTTAATTGTACTTACACCCTTCGAAATTTGCTGATGCGCGGTCTGATTGAAAGGACGGAAAATCAAAAAGATCTTCGGGGTTATGTTTATAATATTTCGTTTGAATTCCTGAAAAAACTCGGAATCGAAAATATCAAAAAACTTCCTGATTACGAAACTCTCAGTAGAGATGAAAGAATTAATTTAATAATAAATAATCAATAATTCATATGTCGACTGTTTCACTAGCGTTGATGATTTTAATTTTTCCGTTGAATGTCTTTTTGACCGCAGCAGATGATGCTGATTTATATTCCGAAACAACAAAAAATTTTTCGAATGATACTCAGCTAGTCGAGGGAACGGAAGAAAGCAGAAGAGAAGAAATGCCAGCCAGTCATCCTGCTCCGATAGCGGAATTTCATCCGATAAAAAGGAACACTGCTACTAATCTGGCTATTCCCAATGCCCATGCCTCTCTTATCATGGATGTCGATACCAAGGAAATTCTGTTCGAAAGCAACGGAAACGAGAGAAGGCAGATTGCATCGCTCACGAAAATGATGACGGCGGTCCTGGTTATGGAGAAAGTTAAGGATCTGGATGAAGTGGTAACTATCGACGAAGATGCCGTGTATACCGAGGGAACAAGGATTGGCTGTCCTCGATCGGGATATTGTGTCAGCCAAAGATTGAAAGTCGGAGAAAAAATCACAGTCATCAGTCTCTTGAAAGCTATGCTTATGAATAGCGCCAACGATGCTGCTCTGGCCCTTTCCAAACATGTCAGCGGATCCGAGGAGGAATTTGTAAAAATAATGAACAAAAAGGCCAAAGATCTGGGGCTTCAGGATTCAAACTTTTGCACATCATCGGGTCTTGAACCGGAAGGCAGGGAAACAGAATGCTATTCTTCGGCCCATGACATTGCCTACATCGCCGCTTATTCGATGAAATATGATCTTATCTGGGATATTATGCGGCTTCCCAATAATACAGAAATAACTTCAGTTGACGGAACTTGTAGCCACACAATACTCAACACAGATTTGGTTAAGGATCAAATTACCAATTGCATCGGAGGGAAAACCGGATTTACTCCGCTTGCCGGACGCTCGTTGCTTTTGGCATCCTCTGATTTAACCGGAAAACATAAAATAGTAGCAGTGCTTCTGGATGATCCGTATCGCTGGCAAGATATCAAGGAAATGATCAGCTGGACTTTCGATTCTTATGAGTGGAGATAAAAACTTATAGTGCGTAATGCGAAATATATGATAATTTACATTTCACGTTCTACGCTTTAGAAATTTATGCAGATTGCTCAGATACAAACCATTCCTATCGTTTTAAATGTTATCAAGGTTTTGGCAACCGGTTTTTTGGCATTTGGTCTGGCATTTTTAATCACTCCTCTTTGGTCCAAATTTCTCTATAAGTATAAAATAGGCATAAAAATAAAAGATACTTCAGTAAGTGGAGAAAAACTTACTTATGTCAGTAAAATCCATGCTCATAAGTCAGGAACTCCGACTGCCGGAGGATTTATCATTTGGATTTCAGTTTTGCTCCTTGTCTTTTCATCTCATTGGCTTTTTCCTCTGATTGCCAAATGGTGTGGCTGTGATTTTCTGGCTAGGCTTGATTTTTTACGCAGGTCACAAGTCTGGCTGCCCTTGTTCGCATTGGTAACCGCAGGAATCCTGGGACTTATTGATGATTTCATGAGCGTAAAGGGTTATGGAAAAAATAAGGGAGGAGGAATGAGATTCGCGATGCGTTTTTGGTGGATTTTGACTATTGCCGGAGTCGGAGCCTGGTGGTTTTTTTATAAACTTGGCTGGGATCAAATTCATATCCCGGCAGTCGGTGATTTTTCTATCGGATTTTGGTATATTCCAGTTTTTATTTTTGTCATTATTTTTTCTGCAATTTCTTCCAATGAGACAGACGGTCTTGATGGACTGAATGGAGGAGTGCTTCTTATCGCTTTCGCTTCTTTCGCTTTGATCTCTTTTTCTCAAAACAAGATGGACTTGGCGGCATTTTGCGCGGCGGTTTCAGGAGCGCTCCTGGCTTTCTTGTGGTTCAATTTCTATCCAGCTAGATTTTTTATGGGCGATACGGGTGCTGTTTCGCTAGGGGCTACTCTTGGAGTGGTGGCAATGCTTACCAATTCCGTGATTATTCTGTTTGCTATCGTTTTTATTTATCTTATTGAATCAGGAAGTGTTACAATTCAGCTTTTTAGCAAGAAATTTTTCCATCGGAAAGTATTTTTGGCAGCACCTATTCATCACCACTTTGAAGCTAAAGGATGGCCGGAAACCAAAGTTACAGTCCGTTTTTGGATTATTACGCTTGTGACATCGCTGATCGGAGTTATTATCGGAATTTTGGGCGGAGGAAAATTCCATTAATATTTTGAAATTCTGAATTTAGATTTGGCTGTGCTGGTTTGCAAATGAGATTATAACAAAAGTATTTTTAATTTTCTCTGAACTCTTATGAAGATATTTTTTTTGGGTACCAATGGCTGGTATGATACCAGGGCAGGGAATACTGTTTGCACTCTGATTGACAGCAAAGAAGGCTATATCATTCTTGATGCCGGGGATGGGATTTATAAGGCTAAAAAATATATTACCGAAGACAAGCCCGTCTACTTGTTCTTAAGCCATCTTCACTTTGATCATATAAGCGGTTTTCATATCCTTCCGATTTTTAATTTTGAAAAAAAATGGAACATCATTCTTGAAAAAGGGAACAGGGAATTATTAGAAAGAGTAATTAAGCATCCCTTTATGAGCACTCTGGAAGGAAAAGTTGTTTTCCATGAAGTTGAAGAGGGTGTTCATGATAATCTCATCAGTTTCGAATGCTTGAAACTCAAGCATATTGATCCAACTTTTGGCTATAGGATAAAATTGGAGGATAAAAATATTGCATATTGTTCGGATACGGGTTTATGTGAAAATGTCCTCAAACTTGCCAATAAAGCAGACGTCTTGATTACCGAAGGATCCATGATACCTGGAGTTTCCAATCCCGAGTGGGGACACTTGAATCCGGAAGAAGCGGCTGGAATAGCCAAGGATGCCCAAGCTGAAAGAATGGTGATGACTCACATATCGGCGGATGGCTATAAAAATTTCGATGAAAGGAAGGAGGCTGAAAAAAAGGCGCAAAATATATTTAAAAACAGCATAATTGCCGAAGATGATCTAATAATTGAAATATAAAAAATATGAAAATTAAAAAAATACAAAACGCAGAACTCAAGGACAAAAAAGTTATGCTACGGGCGGATTTTAATGTCGCAATCGAAGGCGGAAAAGTAAAAGAAGAATTCAAAATCAAGGCTTGTAAGGAATCGCTAATCTATCTTCTTTCTCAGAATGCAAAAGTGGCTCTGGTTTCTCATCTTGGAAGGCCTGACGGAAAAGTTAATCTGGAATTTTCATTCGGGAAAATTGTCGAGGATATTGAAAGGATTTTGGATGTTAAAATAAAATTTGTTCCTGATTGTGTCGGAGAAGAAGTTAAAAAAGAACTGGATGGTTTGCAAGATGGAGGAGTACTGCTTCTGGAAAATGTCAGGTTTTATGAAGGAGAAGAAAAAAATGATGGGGAATTCTCCAAAAAATTAGCGGAGAACTTCGATGTTTTTATAAATGATGCTTTTAGCGTCTGCCATCGCGATCAGTCTTCGGTTACCGGAGTAGCGAAGATTTTGCCAAGTTTTTCCGGATTCGGAATCCAGAAAGAAATTGAAAACCTTGATAAGGTCAAAAATGATCCGGAAAAGCCGGCAGTAGCGATAATCGGCGGAGCCAAAATTGAGACAAAACTTCCTCTTATTAATAATTTTGAAAAAAATTACGACAATATCCTGGTCGGAGGAAAAATTGCTAATGAAGCTATCGATCAAAAGATAATTTTTGGTGAAAAAGTAATGCTTCCAATTGATTTTGTTGATGACAGATTTGATATCGGACCGGAAACAATCGATAATTTTAAAATTGCCATAGCGAATGCCAAGACGATTGTTTGGAACGGACCGCTAGGGAAATTCGAAGAGTCGAAATATGCAATAGGAACAGAAGAAATACTGGATGCAGTATTGAACAGCGGCGCTTATACCTTGATGGGCGGAGGAGAATCGGTGGAAATTTTGGAGAAAAAAAATGCAATGGACAGGATATCCTTTGTCTCTACCGGAGGTGGAGCAATGCTGGAATATCTTTCTGGAAATAAGATGCCGGGGATAGAAGCACTGGAAGAATAATTGTGGTATAATTAAAAAGGAGGAAAATATAATTTTTCATTATTTTTAGAGCTATGTCAAAGATACAAAAAGTTTATGCTCGGGAAATTTTGGATTCCCGTGGAGATCCGACAGTTGAAGTTGAGGTTGTTCTAGAAAGCGGAATCAGAGGTGTTGCGGCAGTTCCTTCCGGAGCTTCTACCGGATCATATGAAGCGATAGAACTTCGCGATGGAGATAAGAGTCGCTATCAAGGAAAAGGAGTGCAAAAAGCCGTGGAGAATGTCAATGGAGAAATACGAGAAACCATCATTGGAAGAGATTCCGAAGATCAGAAAGAAATTGACAAAATAATGATAAATCTGGATGGAACGGAAAATAAGTCCAGGCTTGGAGCCAATGCGATTTTGGGAGTTTCTCTGGCTGTTTGCAGGGCCAGTGCAATTGAGAGAAACGTTTCTCTTTATCAATATATTTCTGAGACTTATGGTTTAAAAATCAAAAAATATAAATTGCCGATCCCTATGTTCAATGTTTTGAACGGAGGGCAGCACAGCGATTCAGGGCTCAGTATCCAGGAATTTAAAATTGTTCCGCTTGGAATAGGAAAATTTTCTGAGCAGCTTCGGGCAGGCAGTGAAATTTTTCATACTCTTAAAAAGATATTAGAAAGCAATGAACAAAAAACCAGCGTGGGTGATGAGGGCGGGTTTGCTCCCAATCTCGATAGCAATACCCAGGCTTTGGAAATGATCAATCAGGCCATAAAAGAAGCGGGCTATTCTTCTGAAAACCAGGTCAATATAGGTCTGGATGCCGCTGCCAGTTCATTTTTCAACAAAGATGATAACCAATATTTTCTTGAACCGGAAAAAGTCGCTTTGAACCGAGAAAGTCTCATTAATCTTTATCGCGAATGGGTTCAAAAATACAACGTTATTTCAATTGAAGACGGACTCAATGAGGATGATTGGGAAGGCTGGGCGATATTAACCAGAAAAGTTGAAGAAATGAATATCAAACCAGAGGTTTCAAAAATTATCGGCAATATTTTAACTATCGGAGATGATCTCTTGGTCACTAATGTCAAAAGACTGAAAAAAGCCATTGAATCTAAAGCTTGCAATAGTGTTTTGATAAAAGTTAATCAGATTGGAACTCTTTCTGAAACGGTTGAATGCATAAAAATGGCTCATAAGAACAAGATGAAAACTGTTGTTTCGCATCGAAGCGGAGAAACGACCGATGACTTCATTTCTGATTTGGCTGTTGGAACGGGGTCGGAATTCATAAAATCGGGGTCGCTTTCCAGAGGCGAAAGGCTTTGCAAATATAATCGTCTCATGAAAATAGAAGAAGAAATAAATAAATAAAAAAATTATGAAAGTTATTTGCATCGGATCTTCATCAGTTGATATATTTTTCCCGACAGATGAAGGAATGATATCCAATACTTCCGAGGAATTGACTTCTCGAGAAAAATTTTCTTTTGAACTGGGAGCCAAATATCAGATTGAGGACCGCTATGAGTCTTTGGGCGGATGTGCAGCTAATGTAGCAGTTGGTTTGTCCAGGTTGGGAGTGGAAGTCTCATGTTACACGAGAGTCGGAAAAGATTATATTGGAAATATGATCAAGGATACCTTCGAAAAGGAAGGAGTAGGAGTTTATCTTGTTCAATATGACGAGAAATATAAAAGCGACCTCTCAGCTATAATAGTGGATAAAAAAACCGGAGAGCATACGATATTCTTCAATCGCGATGCTAATGAAAAATTGGAAATTATTTTTGATGAATTTTCGGGAGCGGAATGGATTTTTGTCAGTGCCCTAAACGGAGAATGGAAAGAAAATTTGGAAAAAATATTGGAATATTGCAGTCAAAGCGGAACGAAAATAATCTTTAATCCGGGACAGAGAAATTTGAAAGATGACTGCCGAAAAGTTGTTGAAGCTATTAAGCAATCCGAAGTCCTGGTCTTGAATAAGGATGAAGCCCTGGAAGTAATAATCTGCCAAGGGGATAATTTTGGCAAAGAAGAACTTGAAAGTGAAGAATTTTTGATAAAAAAATTAAAAAATCTGGGACCGAAGATTGTTGCTCTGACTGACGGTGCCAGGGGAGCCTGGGCCTACGACGGGAAATCGTTTCTTTTTACCGAGACTATCGGGAAGAACCCTGTTGAAACCACCGGAGCAGGAGATGCATTTTCCAGTGGATTTATTTCTGCATATTTGAAGGAAAAAAATATCGAAGAATGTTTGGGCTGGGGCATAGCGAATAGTGGAAATTCTCTTAATTTCTATGGAGCAATTGAAGGTTTGCTTGGAGAAAAAGAGATGGAAGAAGAAGAAAATAAAGCAGAGATAAAAGAATTATAAAAATAAAAAAATAAAATAAAATTATTGAATAGGTTATGGGGCTTTTTTCTGGAATTTTCAATGGCAAGAAATCCGAGTTGATGTTAGCGTTAGACATCGGAACGGAAGTGGTTAAGACACTTGTTTTTGATGCTGATTTGAAAGAAAATAAAGGTGTGATAGTGGGAGTGGGGAAACAAAGGCAAGAAAAGAAAAATATGCAAAGCGGAGCCGTAACTGATATCAACGGAGTTATTGAAACTTGCCGAAAAGCGATCAGCATCGCATGCCATAAATCAGGAATAAAGAAAATAAAAAAAGGAATTGTCGGGATAGCCGGAGAACTTGTAAAAGGTACAACGACTACTGTTCATTATGAAAGAGCCCAGCCGGAATCAAAGATTGATTTGCCGGAGCTTAAAAATATAATTCAAAAAGTTCAGGAGAAGGCTTTTGAGAGAATTCAAAGCCAGCTGGCATGGGAAACTGGCCAGGAGGATATCGAAGTCAAACTCATTAATGCGGCAATTGTCGATGTTAGGATCGATGGATACCAAGTGGTTAATCCGATCGGATTTCAAGGGAGAGATGTTTCTATTAGTGTTTTTAATGCGTATGCTCCGATGATTCACCTTGGAGCTCTTCAGACCATTGCCGATGAATTGGAGATAGACCTTATAAGTATTGCTGCTGAGCCATATGCAGTTGCTCGTTCGGTGGACTATGATGATGTTTTTGATTTCAGTGCGATATTCGTTGATATAGGAGGAGGAACAACTGATATTGCCGTTGTAAGAAACGGAGGATTAGAAGGAACAAAAATGTTTTCTTTGGGAGGTAGAGCTTTCACAAAAAGGCTTTCTCAGGAATTGGGGATAAGTTTTGAAGAAGCCGAAACATTAAAAATAAAATATTCAGAAGGAAAATTAGGCGCAGACGTAACAGCCAAAATAGACGAACTTTTAAGAGGAGATACGATGGTGTGGCTCGGAGGAGTAGAACTTTCTCTTCTGGAATTTTCTGAAACAGACCTGTTGCCACACAAAATTTTGCTTTGCGGAGGGGGATCGGCTCTTCCTGGAATAAGAAAAGTCCTGGCTTCGACCGATTGGATAAAAAACTTGTCTTTTTCAAAAATTCCAAATATCAGTTTTCTGCAGCCTAGCGATGTGGTAAAAATCGAAGATCGCACAAGAGAACTTAAGACTCCCCAGGATGTAACTCCGATGGGTCTTGCTAATCTTGCAATTGAAATAGCCGGAGAAGAAAAAGTAATGGCAGGAATACTCCGAAGAGTCCTGCAAAGCATGCAGAAGTGAAATTGAACAACGCATAATGCGCAATGTATAACACTGCACGTTATACATTCCACGCTTTACGATTTTTATGTATCAAATATTTTACATTGATGTTGATGAAGAAATAACCTCAATTATTGATAGGCTTCGAAAATCAAAAACTACGGAGAATTTTTTCGTGATTTCTCCAAGATCCCTTCTCTTGCAAAGCATCGTTAGTCTTAAGCTTTTGAAAAAAGAATCCGACAAGGCAAAAAAACAAATTGCTATTGTCGTCAATGAAAAGGAATCTAAGATAAAAATCGAAAAAGCTGGAATCCTTGCCCTTTCTTCATTGAAGGGACTTGAAGGCGGGGATGAGGTGAAGGAAAATTTTAGTGGTAAAATGGAAATAAAGGATAATAATAAAAATAAATATAAAAATAATATGGAAAAAAACAACAAAAAAAACAGACTTCAGAAAATAGGCACAGAAAATTTTTTCAATGCTCAGGAAATAGTTCCGGAATCTTCTCAGAAACCGGCTCCTCCCGATCCAATGGGTCCGACAAATGAAAGTCCTGGAGAAGCAAAAATGGAGAACGCCGGATATCCGAGATCCCAAGAACCACCGGGAGCTATGGTTAAGCCCAAAAGCATTATGGATGTCCAAGATTTTCAAAGAGAAACAACAGCTTTTTCCTATAAGCCAGAAAAAAACATTGAAGAGGTTCCTGTTTCCCCCATTGAACCGATGGGGCCGAGTAATTTTGGTCCCAACAAGATGAATGTTTCCAACAAAATGGACGGGCTTAAGGAAATGGATCCTTACAAAGAAAAAATAGTAGAAGTATTTTTCAATTCGGCAGCAAAGACTAATACTCCGAAAGAAAAAGTTGCCGAGCCGCAGGTAAAGCTGGATAAAAATATTCCTGTTTCCCATAAAATGAGAAAGGTTGTCCTTTCCTTTGTTGTTGTTTGCGTTTTTGCGATTTTGGGAATCTCAGCTTATTTATTTGTTCCAAAGGCGAAGATTTCAGTCGTAACCAGAAGTGAAATAAAAAAAGTTGATTTCGAAGTAAAAGGCGATTCGAGTATAAATGAGATTAAAAAGGCGGAACTGGCTATTCCGGCTAAAGTGATAGAAAAAGAAGATCTTATAATAAGCTCATTTAAAGCTACTGGAAAGAAAAATTCTTCCTCTGATGTGAACAAAAAAGCTAAGGGAAAAGTTGTCATCTACAATGAATATAGCAAAGAAAATCAGCAGTTAGTCGCAACTACAAGGCTTTTGTCTGGCGAGGGGAAGCTATTTCGTCTGGTAAAAGGAGTTACTGTTCCGGGAATGGTCAATTCGGAACCTGGAAAAGTTGAAGCTGAAGTCGTGGCTGACCAGGCAGGAGAAGGATATAACATCGAACCTTCAGAGTTCAAGATACCCGGTTTTGAAGGAGGGCCTAAATATGAAAAATTTTATGCCAAATCGACCGAAAATATGACTGGAGGAGGAAATTCAAGCGAATCGGAAGGGATAACGATAATCGCTCAGGCTGATATTGACGATGCCAAAAAAGATTCAGAATTGAAAATTAAAGAAAAGCTAATGAACGATGCAAAAGAAGAAGCTGGTGCCGGGAGTATTATTCTGGATGATGCAGTAGAATTTAGCGTTTCCGAATCAGCCACTGCTTCCAAGGTTAATGAAGCTTCAAGTAATTTTGATTATAAAGCAAAAGGAAAAATAAAAACCGTTGTTTTTTCGGAAAGCGATCTTAAAAAAATAATAGAGGAAGTTTACAACGAAGCTGATAGTGAGAAAAACATATCCGACTATTCGGCGATAAAAGTGAATTACGGAGTTTCTTCGGTTAACTTTGATTCCGGAGCTATCAATATAAAACTTCAAGCGGAAATTCCCGTCGAATCAAAAATTGATTGGGATGAATTTAAAGTTAAGATTCTGGGGAAAAACGGGGATCAGATAAAGGAAATATTGAAAGGATATCCGCAAATTGATAAAGTCAATATCGATTTCTGGCCAAAATTCATGTCTCAAAAAATTCCTCAGTATGAAAAGAGAGTTGAAATAGAAGTTGATTAAAAAATATTTTTTGGCCTTAAATAAGCATTTATTTGATAAAATTGACAAAAAATTAAAATAGATTTATAATATAATCAAATGGGATGATTGAGAGGAAAGGTCGTCTTTCAGTTAATTCCCTAACTAATCAGTATTTAAGTAACACAAGAAAATGGCTGAAAAAATGCAAACTGATCAGGAATTTCTCGAGTATGCTGTAAAGATACTCGTAGATAACCCTGAAGATGTAAAAGTCGAAAGAAAGATTGATGAGATGGGCGTACTCATTACCTTGGATGTAAATCCAAAGGATATGGGGATGGTCATTGGAAGAGAAGGAGCTACTGCAAAAGCTCTTAGAACAATCTTGAGAGTAATCGGAGCAAGAAACAATGCTCGAGTGAATCTTAAGATTAACGAACCGGCTGGTTCTGAAAAAGGAAACAGCAGAAAATCGGAAAAGAGCATTGATGAAGTAGTTGGTGATCTCAAAATATAAAGATTGTATATACTTTCAAAATCTTACATAAAAGCCACATTATGTGGCTTTTATGTTTGATAATGACTAATTTGAATTAATAGAAATGGCTATGAAAAGCTGGCATTTGCTAGTGGTTGTTTTAACTAAAAAATGATAAAATATAGTTATGAAAAGATTTAATATCATCACGATTTTCCCTCATATTTTTGAGAGCTATTTTAGCGAATCTATAGTCGGACGTGCATCAGCGAAGAAGCTCATTGATATCAAGGTGAAAAATCTGCGCGATTTTACTTCAGACAAACATAAAACTGTTGATGATTCTCCTTTTGGTGGCGGAGCAGGAATGGTACTCAAGGTCCAGCCGATATATGACTGTGTCGGATTTTTAAAGAAAAAAATAAAAGATAAAAAGGAAAAAACAAGAGTCATTCTTTTTTCAGCTAAAGGAAAAAGATATACCCAATCTGATGCGAAAAGATTAGCGAAATATGAGAACTTAATAATGATTTGTGGAAGATATGAGGGGGTAGATGAAAGAGTAGCAAAATACATTGCTGACGAAGAAATTTCAATCGGGGATTATGTGCTTACTGGCGGTGAGATTCCGGCGATGATTGTTGTTGATTCAATTGCTCGTTTGATTCCCGGAGTGCTGGGAAATGATGAAAGTTCCAGGGACGAATCCCACAGGGAAATCGGATATCTTGAACATCCCCAGTATACCAGACCGGAAATTTTCAACGATTGGAAGGTTCCGGGGGTGTTGCTTTCCGGAAATCATGAGGAGATAGAAAAATGGAGAAAGGAAAATACGAAATCAGAAGTTAAGAAATGATAAATGAAAACATTGCGCTTGAAGTTACTTCCGAAATTTTAAACCGAATTTTTTACATTTTTTGAATTATTCTAAATGGAGAACAAAAAATCTGACAATATATTGATATTTACAATTTTTGCACTTTTGGTTTTCGGACTGGTTATGATTACTAGTGCGGGAGTTGTTTATTCTCAGTCGCGTTTTGGTGATCAGTATTACTTTTTCAAAAGGCAACTTTTTTATGGGATTATTCCGGGATTCATTGCTTGCTATCTTTGCCAAAAGATTGACTATCACTACTGGAAGAAGATTTCCGTCCCGTTGTTTTTTATTTCTCTGATACTTCTTGTCCTGGTGTTTGTTCCGGGAATCGGTTCGAGGCTTTACGGTGCCAGCCGCTGGCTACAGCTTGGGCCGATTTCTTTTCAGCCTTCTGAAATGGCCAAGCTTTCGATTATAATTTATTTGGCAGCTTGGCTGGAGAGCAGGGGAACAAAAAGGATAAAAGATTTTTTTGAGGGTTTTCTTCCTTTTGTCGGGATTCTTGCCCTCGTCGGTTTTTTGATTATCAAACAGCCGGATATGGGAACATTAGGAGTTATTGTCATAACTATGCTTGCGATGTTTTTTTCTTCCGGTTCGAAGTTATCTCATCTTTTCTGGATGGCCATAGGAGGAATCGCAAGTTTTTTTATGTTGATAAAGTTGGCTCCTTATCGGTTGAATCGGTTGCTTATTTTTCTTAATCCTGAAATGGATCCAAAAGGAATAGGATATCATATTAATCAGGCATTGATTGCTGTCGGATCTGGTGGTATTTTGGGTTTAGGGCTGGGGCATAGTCGGCAGAAATTTTATTATCTTCCTGAACCGGTCGGCGATTCAATTTTTGCGGTGCTGGCAGAGGAGCTGGGTCTTCTTGGGTCAGTAGCTCTCGTTATGCTGTTTTTGCTGTTTGCTCTCCGGGGGCTTAAAATTGCCAGAAGCGCTTCTGACGACTTCGGGAAGCTTCTGGGGATCGGGATAACTTCCTGGGTTATATTTCAAGCCTTTATTAATATTTGCGCTATTACCTCAATTATTCCTCTTACCGGAGTCCCGTTGCCCTTTATCAGTTACGGAGGAACATCAATCGTATTTTTGCTGGCAGGAGTAGGAATATTGCTTAACATATCGAAACAAGCAAAACTGGAATAGAAAATTTCGGAATTCAAAATTTTAAATACTAAAATGCTAAAATTATGCGTATATTGTTAACTGGCGGGGGATCGGGAGGCCATATTTTTCCTCTCGTTTCCGTGGTCAGAAAAATCAAAGAAAAATTAGGTCCGGAGGCAGAACTTCTTTATGTCGGTTCCGGAGTTTCGATTGAAAAAGAAGTGATGCAGCAGGAAGGGATAAGGGCAAAGTATATCCTGGCCGGAAAAATTAGAAGATATTTTTCTCCTCTGAACTTTTTGGATCTCTTCAAAACCCCAATCGGCTTTATCCAGTCGCTCTGGATACTTATGGCTTATATGCCCGATGTGGTATTTTCCAAGGGGGGATATGTTTCTGTTCCGGTCGTTATTGCTTCCTGGATTTATCGGATTCCTATTATTATTCATGAATCTGATGCAACACCGGGAACTGCCAACAAAATATTGGAGAAGTTTTCCGATAGGGTTGCAATAGCTTATCCGGGAACTCAAAAATACTTTGAATCTTCAAAAACCGCAATGTTTGGAAATCCTGTTCGCGAAGGAATAAATCAAGGAAGCAAGGAAAAAGCCCGGGAGGTTTTTGGCTTTACTGAATCGAGGCCAGTAATTTTGGTTTTGGGAGGAAGTCAGGGATCAGAGGTTATAAATGAAGCAATTGTCAAAATTCTTCCCAGGTTAATGGATAATTATCAGGTTATCCATCAAACGGGAGACAGGAATTATGAGGAAGTTGTCCATTTGGCAGCCGAGCAGGGATTTAAGGCTGGGAGAGAAGGATATTATCCGGTCAGTTTTATGGATCTTGAAATGTTGAAAGGAGCTTACGCACTGGCTGATTTGGTTGTCAGTCGAGCCGGAGCCAATATCATTGCTGAAATAGCGGCCAATTCCAAGCCGACGATTCTTATTCCGCTTGAACATTCGGCTCAGGATCATCAAAGGATGAACGCCTATGAATTGGCGAAGGTTGGCGGTGCTTTGGTTTTGGAAGAATCAAATCTGGGGGAAAATATATTTTTTGAGAAGATAGAAAAAATAATGAAGGACGAAAATCTCAAAAAAAATATGGCTGAAAAAATAAATGCTTTCTATCATCCCGAGGCTGCTGATAATATTGCGGAGGGAGTGATTGAATTGGGAAAGAAGTAGTGATGTTATATCACTATAAATGAATTAATAAGAAGCATATGTCGGAGAAATTCGATTTTACGAAAATTAAAGACCGAAATAAAGACGGAAATTTTTCAGAAGAAGCGGAAGGTAATATTATTGAAGAAGCGCGTAGGATGGAAATGAAAGTTGAAAAATTTGTAGCAGAAAAAGACAAGGAAATATCAAAAAAGGAAATTAGGGAAAATGAAGAAGAATTGGTAAGCATAAACGAAGTTTCGGGAATACAAAAAAGGTCGGAGAAGCTGTTTTTAAGAGAAGGTGTTTTGAATAAAATTAAAATAATCAAGGAAGAATTAAAAGTCATCGGTTTGGGAATTAAAATTTTTGATGCATGGAGATCTCCAGGAGAACAAAATAGAATCTGGGAAGAACAGGTTAGAAAAATAAAAAATAAAGAATTATTATTAAATGACGAAGAAATAAAAAAAATTGCTGCTCGATTTGTTGCTCCACCAGAAATGGCTCCTCATTGCACCGGCGGATCTTTGGATTTGACGATATATAATTTGGCAACAGGAGAGGAACTTGATATGGGCACTGCTTATGATGATTTCAAAAAGGAATCATATACTGATCATCCATCGGTTAGTGAAATTGTTAAAAATAACAGAAGACGATTAAAAAATATAATGAAAAAACAAGGTTTTACAAATTTTCCGACTGAATGGTGGCATTTTTCATATGGAAATACCGAATGGGCCGCTATTAAAGGTGAAAGTTATGCTATTTATGGAAATATAGATTTACATATTTGATTAAAGATAAAAAATATTTTATGGATCTAAACAAAATTAACAAAGCATATTTCATCGGAATAAAAGGTGCGGGGATGACGGCGGTCGCCGAGCTTTTCAAGGCGCGCGGAATCGAAGTTTCCGGATCAGATACCAAGGAAAAATTTTTTACCGATGAAACTCTGACAAGAAATAACATCAAATATCTTGAGGAATTTAATCCTAATAATATTCCAGACGATGTCGACTTGATCGTCTATTCAACCGCTTACAATGAAAATAATAATGCTGAAATTCTGGGAGCGAGAAAACGGGGAATAAATATGCTGAGTTATCCGGAAATTCTGGGAGAATTATTAAAAGAAAAATTGGGGGTTGCCGTTTGCGGGACACATGGAAAAACAACTACCACTGCGATTTTGGCAAACTGCCTTAAAGAATCCGGAGTTGATCCATCGGCGATTGTGGGAAGCAAGGTAATCGAATGGAACGGAAGTGCGCTCTCAGGAAAAGGAAACTTTTTTATAGCAGAGGCGGATGAATATCAAAACAAGCTTAAATATTACAATCCCTGGGCGGTGATTCTCACTAGCGCAGATTTTGACCATCCTGATTTTTTTCCTACTTTCGAAGAATATAAAAATACGTTTGTCGAATTTGTTAAAAAAATTCCTCCGCACGGATTTTTGGTTGTTTCAGGAGATAGCGCAGATACGGTTGAAATATCAAAAAATGCAAGATGTCAGATTATGACATATGGATTCGGAGAAGGATGCGATTATAAAATTGTCGATCTTTCTTCCAAGAATTGGTCAGATGATGGAGAGCCGATGAAGGCTTTCAGGATATTGTACGCAAGTGAAGTTTTGGGAGAATTCAAAACTACGCTTATCGGAAGGCATAATATGCTGAATATCGCTGCGGCAATTGCCGTTTGTCATAAGCTCAAATTGGATCTGGAAAAAGTCAAAACAGCAATTTTAAATTTCAAGGGAATATCAAGAAGATTTGAAAGGATAGGAGAAAGAAGCGGGGCAATACTCATCGATGATTACGCACATCATCCGGAAGAAATCAAGGCGACGCTTAAGGCGGCTCGGGAAATATATTATCGGAAGAATATCTGGACGATTTTTCATCCGCATACTTTTACCCGAACCAAGGCGCTTCTTCAGGAATTTGCCCAAAGTTTTGATAATACCGACAAAGTGATTGTGATTGATATTTATGGAAGCGCTCGCGAAGTTCAGGGGGGTGTGTCATCAAAAGACTTGGTGGATCTCATCAATAAATATAATCCGGGAAAAGCGGAATATGTCCCAACAATTCCTGGAGTTGTTGAATTTTTGAAGAACAAAATTTCAAGCAAAGACGTAATAATTTCCATGGGTGCGGGAAATGTTTGGGAAGTGACGAAAAACTTATGTTTCAAAAAATAAAGAAGTTGCATTTTAAATCGGAAAAATATTATATCTATTTAATATTGCTTTTAGGTTTTGTTTTACGATTGCGTAATATATTAAATCGTGATTTTTGGTATGACGAGGCATTCACCGGAGTTACAGTGAAGGCGAATTTTTGGGAAATGATAAAAATTACCATCAATGATGTTCATCCGCCACTTTATTATATCCTGCTCAAGATGTTTTCTTATTTTGGAAATTATAGCGTTTTCAGCATCCGATTTTTTTCCGTGATCTTGGGAATTTTGGGAATTTGGGCGGTGTATCTTTTCACCAAGGAATTATTTAACAAAAAAGCGGCGCTTTTTGCCAGTTTAATTACCGCCATTTCCCCATTTGCTATCCAGTATTCCCAGGAGGGAAGGATGTATGCTATGCTTTCATTTTTTGCCCTAATGGGAGCTTATTTTTTCTTTCGAGGGCTGAGAACGCAAAAGAAAAAATATTTTATTTTTTGGGGAATATTTCTGGGTTTTTCAGCGCTTACTCATTATATGGGATTTATTTATTCTTTGATTTTTTATCTTGTTTTTGTTTCTCATAATTTTTTCCATCAAAATGACGGAAAAATAAGCATCAAGAAGATACTTTTAAATTTCTTACCGAGCAAGGGGTTGATGATTGGCGCTTTGTCAGCAGTGGTTGTTTTTTCTTTTTGGATAAAAACTTTTGTTAATCATTTAATGTATTCGGGTCTGAATAATATGCACTGGGTCCGTCCAGCGAGTTTCAGCGATATTTTTACGAATGTCCAAATATTTATTTTCGGTTCTCCTTTAGGGGAACTTTCCGCCGGAATGCCAAATCCAAATGCGGTAAGCCATGTTTCAAGCTCAAGCATTATAGTAGGAATAGTTTTACTTTTCGGTTTTCTGATTCCATATTTAATCAAGAAAGAAAAGGAAAAAATAAGTTACATTCTGATTATGTCTTTCGGATTCATGCTTCTTATTTATATTATTTCTCTTCTGGGAGATGACTATTTTGTTTCCCGTTATTTGATCATTGCTGCTTATTTCATTTTTATCTTTATTGGAGTCTGGCTCAGTAATGTGAATTGGAAGATTTCATTTTTTGCTATCGCTGTGTATGTTTTTTTACTGGCAAATATCATGAACCTTAATTATTCAAAAGGATACGGAGAACTCCAAAAAGATTTGGCGAAATATAAAAATAATCATTTCTATGTTCTTAATTCTTTTGATTATGTGATTGCCAAATATTATGTCGGAGCAGAAGATCTAACTTTGTATAACATCGACTGGCCGCAGTATAATCCGAGTTATTGGGCGGCAATCGGCTCGGGAATAAAGAGGATAGAAAATTATGATGATCTTAAGAATGATCCCAAGGCTTTGATTCTGGCTAATATCCAAAAGGACAAAGAAAAAAGAAATGATAAAACCTTTGATCCAGCCGGACTCCCGCTCGTTTCCCGATATGACAACATAACGATTTATAAACCGAATAATTAAAATGGAGAAAAAAATATACAACTTGAACTTCGAAGAAGCGCTGGATAGATTCAAATCTAGTTTTTCTGGGATTTCAGAAGATGAGGCCAGAAAGAGGATCAAGGTATGGGGAAAGAATGAATTAAAAAAGAAAAGAAACTGCAAATGGGCCAAGATTATTTTCGGACAATTTAAAGATACTCTGGTTATTATTTTGCTGGTTGCTGCCGGGCTAGCTCTTTTTTTTCAAGAATACAGAGATACGACGATAATAATGATCATTGTTCTGGTAAATGCAATCATTGGTTTCCTTCAAGAATTTAAGGCCGAAAGAACATTGGAAAAAATGAAAAAGCTTACTACTGACAAAGCACTTGTCATGCGGGATGGAAAAAAAATTGAAATAAGTGCAAATTTTTTGATTCCTGGGGATGTGGTTTCGGTGACTTCCGGGGATAAGATTCCAGCCGATGGATATATCCTGGAGAGCTATCAACTGAAAATCAATAGTGTTATTTTTACCGGAGAATCGAAGCCGAAAAAAAGAGAAAAAGGCATTATCTTGGAAAAAAACATCAGTTTGGCAGAAATTACCAACATGGTTTTTATGGGCGAAACGGTATCAACAGGAGAAGCTACTTTTTTGGTCACAGGAACGGGGATGAACACAGAATTGGGGAAAATTGCTGATCTTTCCCAAGAAGTAAAAGGGGAAATAACTCCTCTTCAGAAAAAAGTCAGGACTCTTGGGAAAAATGTTACTGTTTTGGCGGTTCTTATCGGAGCGATGGTAATGATTGCCGGTCATTATTTCAAACTTTCTTTGTATGACAATTTTTTATTTGCTCTGGCTCTTTCAGTTTCAGTTGTTCCCGAAGGTCTTCCGGCGGCAATATCAGTGGCGCTTTCTCTCGGAATGAAAAGACTTCTTGGAAAGAATGTTTTGACCAAAAGACTTAGCGCAGTTGAAACTTTGGGTTCAGTCTCAATGATTTGCACTGATAAGACCGGAACAATTACCAAAAATGAACTTACAGTAACAGAAGTTATTGTGGGAAAAAATTCCGTCAATCTTGGAGGAATCGGTTACAATCCTTCGGGAGATTTTTATCAAAATGAAGAGAAGATTGATCCTCAAAGTATTGCTAATTTAGAAATGATTTTCAAGATCGGAACACTCTGCAATAGTTCGAATTTATCTCATCATGACGGGATTTGGGAGATACTCGGCGATCCGACAGAAGGAGCAATGATTGTGGCCGGAAGGAAATTTAATCCGAAAGAAGATTACTACCTTCAAGGGGAAAAGAAGGTTTTTGAAAACCCTTTTTCTTCCAGTCGGATGATGATGAGCGTGGTTTATCGAGGTGAGAAATTATTGTCATACGTCAAAGGATCTCCAGATGTGCTGATTGATTTATGCGATACGATTCAGGACGGAGAAGGAGTAAAAGAATTTACTTCGGAAGAAAAAAAATCAGCAAAAGAATTATATAATAATCTTTC
>JAKLHP010000040.1 GCA_022710085.1 Patescibacteria group bacterium
GGAGTTGGAGTTTTCTTGGCTGATGGTGGTGGAGATGTCAGTAGCCGTGAGGTTGGTGATATTCATGGTTCCTCCTGAGGTAGGGGTGATGATGGTGTTTCTGGGGATATATAGGGAAGAACTGTTGGAAACGAGGGTATAATTGACATTTATTTCAGCTTGGGAGGCAGCAGTGGCTGAATCTTCAGTTTCAATGATTCCCAAGGTGTAGTCTTCGTTTATTTTGGTGGAATCAGGGTCGGTGACAGTTTTGTTTTTGAGGATGGTAAAACTGGCGGAGACTGATTGTTCTCCGTTGTCCACTGTTACTGTATAGGATCCTTCGACGGTGACGGCAGTACCGGAAGTGAACGGATTACCGTTAAGAGTAGCGTTTCCATTGGCTGTGATAGGGCTGACACTATCAAAATATAGTTCTCCGTCATTAAATCCGGAGATTGTGGGAGCGAGGATAGAACCGCCAAGTTCCAAATATTCAGAACCTCCTACTCCAAGGACTCGGACGGGGATATAACTATCCCAACCATCATTTCCTAATTTACCATCGCTATTACTCCCCCAGCAATAAGCATTGTTATTATTAGAAGTGGCGCAAGTATGATATTCGCCTGCACTAACCGAATTTATGTTGGAAAAATAAGTCCCGTCATTGTCTCCACTGACAGCTTCTCCCTTCAAAACTCGGACAGGGGCATATCTATCCGTGGTAGAATTGTCGCCCAGTTGACCACTACTATTATCCCCCCAGCAATAGATATTTCCGTTATTGGAAACAGCACAGTTATGATTTTGATACTGGCCTCCACTAATTGAATTTATGTTGGTAAGATACGTGCCGTCGTTTTCCCCGCTAATGGATTCTCCCTTCAAAACTCGGACAGGAGTAGAGCTATTAGTAGTAGAATTGTTACCTAATCGACCATCGCTATTATATCCCCAGCAATATATATTGTTACTATTGGAAACGGCACAGGTATGGTTTTGATTTGCAACAATAGAATCTATGTTGGTAAGAAAGGTTCCTTCAGTATCTCCACTAGCAGCTTCTCCTTTAAAAACCCAGACAGGGGTATAACTAGAAATAGTGGAATCATCACCTAATTGGCCATAAAAATTAGCCCCCCAGCAATAAATATTATTGTTGTTGGAAACGGCACAAGTATGAGTATCTCCTGCGCTAACAGATTTTATGTTGGAATGATATCCATCAATACCTACATCTGGGTCGTGAATCATTTCTCCTTCTACAACCCTGACAGGAACAGTTTGATCGTCATCAGAACCATCGCCTAATTGGCCCCAATCATTACGGCCCCAACAATACAACTTATTATTATTGGAAACAACACAGGTGTAATATCGGCCTGCACTAATCGATTTTATATTGGAAAGATAAGTCCCGTCATTGTCTCCGTCAGCAGCTCCTCCTTTTAGAACTTGAATGGGAGTATATCTGGAAGTGTAAGAACTATCGCCTAATTGGCCATAAACATTGTATCCCCAGCAATAGACATTATTATTATTGGAAACAGCACAGGTATGATAGTCCCCCGAAGTAATCGATTTTATATTGGAAAGATAAGTCCCGTCATTGTCTCCGCTGGCGGCTGCTCCTTTTAGAACTTGAACGGGGGTCCAAGCATCGCTCCAATAATTATCACCTAACTGACCATAGGAATCGTCTCCCCAACAATAAACATTTCCGCTTTCACTAAGCACGCATGAATGTTTCATTCCAATATTTGCCTGAGGAACTGAATCTGCCTTAACTCCGGAAGCAAAAAAAACAAAGAGGCTTGCAATTAAGAAGAAACCGGGACAAAAAGTTATTTTTTGTATTTTTTCTTTTTGAATTTTCATTTTTTTTAATTTTAGACGCAAAAAAGCGGCTTCACCCGCTTCTTTATAAAATATTTGCCTTTTACAAGACTCGTATAAATTGATTATACATTAAAAAAAGGAAAAAGTCAATTTTTTCTACCTGCCACCCAAAATTTTCATTAAATCCAGATAAAATTTCAGGTTATGGATACTGGCAAGACGAAGTGCCAATGGTTCCTTGGTTGCAAAAAGATGACGAAGATAGGCTCGGGAATAATTCCGACAAAGATAACAATTGCAATTTTTATCTATCGGACTCAAATCATTTTTAAATTTTTCATTGTTGATATTTATCGTTTTATAGAAATCGGCTTTGCAGTTCGCAATTTTTGACCTTTGATTTCCATTCCAAAGAAAAATTCTTCCATGTCTTCCTTCACGGGTTGGAATGACACAATCAAACATATCGATTCCCAAATTCACTGCTTCCATGATTTCTTCCGGGCGTCCCAAGCCCATCAGATACCTTGGTTTCTCCTGAGGAAGTAACGGCAGAACCCATTTCAAAACATCTTTCATCTTTTCTCTCGGCTCCCCTACCGCCACCCCGCCGATCGCATATCCGTCCAGATCCAAGGAAACCAGACTCTTCGCGCTTTCTTTTCTGAGGTCCTCATAAATGCTTCCCTGGACTATTCCGAAAAGGAGCGGCCTTGATTTTCTGTTGCCTACTTTCTTGAAAAAATATTTCTTGCAGCGAATTGCCCACTCCGTAGTCCTTTCGACTGATTTTTTTGCTTCTTTCTTGGAGCAAGGATAAGGCGGGCATTCATCCAGAACCATGATGATATCTGATCCGAGATTAAGCTGTATATCAATCGATTTTTCCGGAGTCATTGAACATTTTTTTCCATCGATTGGATCGCGAAATTCAACTCCTTCATCGCTTAATTTCACTCCGTTCAAGCCATATTTTTCCTCAGCCTTGGCTCCCAGAGAAAAAACTTGAAACCCTCCGGAATCAGTAAGGATTGGGCCATTCCAGTTCATAAATTTATGCAGCCCTCCGACTTTGGCAACAAGCTTGTCTCCCGGACGAAGCCAAAGATGATAAGTGTTTCCCAGAATTATTTCGGCTCCCAAATTTTTTACTTCCTCCGGAGTAAGATTTTTCACTGCTCCCTTGGTTGCAATGGGCATAAAAAAGGGGGTGTTTACCTCCCCATGAATTGTTTTTATTTTTCCTATTCTTCTGCTTTTATTCTTTCTTTTTGATTTAAGCATATGTTTTATTCGGCAACTTTAAATTTATCTTCAATTGATTGATCTTCCGGAAGTCGATTGTCTTTTTCTTTGGATTCAAATCTCATCTCAGAATTCGTAAAAAGATCGTTGGCAGTTAAAGCCGAGGGGTTAAGAAGTATCAATGCATTCTTTACTTGATTTATTTGAGGGGTAACGCCTATTTGAAAACTTACTTCTCTCGCTGGATCGATAATTCCTGTTCCATTTTTCAAATTTCCGATTTCCCATTCAATTTGATTCGTCCTTTCGTTGAAAACAATCGATTCCCCTTCCTGAGGATAGATTTTTCCCAGCCATTTCACTCCCGAAGGAAGATAAGAAACAACTTTGGTGTTGGCAACATCATTGGAGACATTAATAACTTTCCAATGAATCGTATAGGTCGTTTCCTGGCCTAATTTCGGAGGAATTGGACCGGAATTCGCCAAATTTTCATCTTTGTAATAGCCTTTAGTCTCTAAGACAATTCTGGAATTAAGTTTAAGTTCCATTCTGTTGCTGGCTATGATTTTATTGGAGCCAATCGGAGTCGGAACTGATGGACTATCTATCTTTGCGGTACTAACAATAGTAAAATTTTTGTCATTAGAATTTTCTACGGGAATTCTGTCTAAAACTGGAATGGAAAAATTTATTTTTCCTTCCTGCCCAGGGGCCAAATTAGTCAGTTCCGGAATTTCCGACGCTCTCCAAGTAATCATCTTCTTTGAAGCATCATAAAATCCTTTTTCAAGCTCGAGTTTTGAAAAATCAAGGACTCGACTATCAATTTCCAAGGTAACGATTGCATCTTTGAGAGCAATGTTCCCATTATTTTTGTATTGAATGTTGTATTGCAAAACTTCTCCTGCATTAACATTGAGATCTGTTTTATTGTTGATTGATTGCCGGATAGAAAGTACGGTCGAAATCATTTTTGTTGATTGTTCTTTCTGATCAAAAACGATAAATTCCCCATTTTCTCCAATATATCCAAGATAAATTTTGATTAATTTACTTTCTCCACTCGTTCCGTTCATCGTTCCGCTGATGACTATTTTTCCACTCTTTTCAGGCTCCATGCTACCTAAATACCAAACGCCATTATTTTCTGACGGGGATGGCTGGGCTGAAACAAAAGAGAATCCTTCCGGGTATTCAGCCTTAATTCTGATTCCGTCAAAATATTCCGTACTCAGATTCCGATAATCGATAACATAATCCGCCTTATCTCCATCAGCTACTTCCATCGGAGCTTGAATTTCCAAAAATAAAGAGGACGAATCAACATTGACACCAAGCTGTCCTCTTGATTGGAATGTGCTGCTAATGCTTCCGGGATTATATTGAAGGGTGGCGTTAAGATAAATTGTCGTGTCCTTAACCGCAAAAAAGCTTCCTTTGATTTTAATTTCTCCTCCGGAATGAGCTTTCAAACTACCGATATTTATCCGGCTGTTAGAAGGGTTTTCTATTTTCAAATCGCTTCTTTCTTTGGGCTTGAAATTTTCCGGATAATTCATCAGGATTTGGACATTTTTCAGGTCTACCCGATTTTCATTTTTGAAAAATAATGTATACTCTGATTCCGTAGAACTGCTAATTTTGGCAGGTCCTTCTATTTTGATCGTCACTCTTTCTTCCTTGAAAGCAGACTGTCTGAATTTTACAAAACCTATCACCAGAAGAGCCAACAGAATTATTGACCCGAGCACTATTGCGCCAATTTTGAAAATTCTTTTCTTTTCTTCTCTGTCAAAATTCTCCGGCTTTCCCCAGGATTTTTCTTTTTTGAAGATATCAACATTTTCCCTTCGCGAAACAATCGGATCAAATTGACTTGATTCATGTTCTCTTCTCTCTATTCCCGAATCAGGATCATAAAGTTTTTTTTCAAGATTGTCTAAAGACATAGATTTCGAATAATTTTTTATCCACCCTTTTTTATTCTCATCCGCAAATTTAAATTCTTAAATGTATTTTACCAAAAAAACCTGTTTAGAACAAACTAGGCTATCCATTTCAGAAATTCCCCAATAATTATTTTAAGGTTATTTAAATCTTTTTGGTCAGTTTTCAGTTTAACTAATGACTTGATGCTATTTTGGAAAAAAATCCTAATAATCTTTATCGAGTTAGAATTAACTTTTATTTTTCCTCCTGATTCACTGGAACATTTTTCGCAAATTATTCCTCCTTGTTTGGGATCAAAAAAATTATTTCCTTCCTTTATTTTACTACCGCATTTAAGACAATCGTTTATTTCCATCTTGTATCCCAACTCTTCAAAAAGTTTGAAGAGAAATCCCAAAAATACGGCTTCTGTTTTTTCTTCTTTTTTTTGAAGTGCCAAGCTATCCAAGGTTTCCAAATAGCTTTTGAGAAGTTCGAAAATTATTTGGTCTTTGTTTTCTTCTTTTGTGAGTTTGTTGAATATTTTTACAGCTCCGAAAGCATCTTGAAGGATGCTCAGGTTTTTCCTGATTTCTCCAAAGCTGTCGACAACGATAGAGCCGGTAATTTTCCCCATTCCCTGGCTCTTGGCAATAAAAATTTCGGCCAAAGTAAAATTCTCCAGGAATCCAGCCAGCTTGGCATTAGCCTTCCTTACTCCCTTAGCTAAAACTCTGATTTTTCCGTTTTCCAATGTAAAAATAGAGTAAATTCTATCAGTTTCTCCGACATCTCTTTTATCCAAAATTATTCCAGTATATTTGTATTCCATAAATATATAATAGCACCTGAAATAAATTAAAGGTACGCGTCCGAAATTGTCAGTTAAGCCTTTTGATTATGATTTAAGGCCCTTCCTTAAAGAAGAGCCTTCTATTTTCCTGGGGTCCAGGATTTAAATCCGCATTTTTTGCAAAAAAACGAAGTTCCAACATATTTAATCCTGCGGCTTCCACATTTGGGACAAGAAAAACCGCTTATAAAATATGCCAGTAAGAGTGAAAAAATAATGGCAATTATTACTACTAAGAAACAGATATTAGCTATAATAAATCCTTTGTCTCCAAGCATAATCCCTCCTTTTTTATTGTAAAAAATCTATGCCTTTTTCAAGCTGATCTTTAGCTCCTCACCGTCAATCTTGAATTCGCTTTCCAGATCTGGATTTTCTATTTTTTCAGGATCTAGCTTATTGGCCAGAACCTCTCTGGCAATCAAATCCTTGAATTTTTCAAAAACCTGATTTATGCCAGCGTATGATACTTCGATTCGATTGTCGACTTCAAACCCCGCTTTCTTTCGCATCTCCTGGATATGGCGGATTATCTCCCGTGCCTGGCCTTCTAATTTGAGGTCCTCGGTAATTTCGGTATCTAAAATAATATTGACTTCGTTTTCTTGATCCAAGACTATTTCATGAACATTAAGTTCTTCTCGGATAATATCTAGGGATTCTTTTGAAAATTGAAAATTGAAAATTGAAAATTTATTCAGAGGTTGTCTTACTTTCATTCCCGCCTTAGCTCGGAGTTGTAATCCTTCGCTAACGATATCTCTCACCCGATTCATTTCTCCATTTAGTTTCCCATCAATCAAATTTTCATCCGCCTTGGGAAAATTAGCCAGATGCACCGATTCATTTCCGGTCAGATTTTTGTAAATCTCTTCCGCAATAAAAGGAGTGAACGGCGCCATCAACTTTGAAAGCTCAACGAGGATATAATGCAAGGTTTGATAAGCTTCGTTTTTGTCAGTATCATTTTCTGATTTCCAGAATCTCTTTCGGCTTCGGCGAATATACCAGTTGGAAAAGTCATCGATAAATTTGGGAAAATAGCGGACAGCTTTGTTAAGCTCATAATTCTCCATACTTTCATTTACATTTTTTATTAGTGTGTTTAGTTCAGAAATAATCCATTTATCTAGCAACCTTTCAGTCTGTGGCTTATAATCTTCAGATATTTTAAATTTATCTATGTTCGCATACAGTACAAAGAATGAATATGAATTCCAAAGCATTCTCATCATTCCTTTTACAATCTCTGCTACTTCATTTTCCGAAAAATTAAGATTTTCTGCTGCCATTACCGGAGAACTCAAGAAATAGAATCTGACTGAATCTGCCCCGTATTTTTCAAACATTTCCATTGGATCAGGATAATTATTGAGGCGCTTGGACATTTTCTTTCCATCTTCAGCCAAGACTGTTCCGTTTACAATGACATTATTAAAAGCTCTACTGTCTTTTATGGCGCTAGAAATTAAATGCAGATAATAAAACCAGCACCTTGTCTGATCCACTCCTTCAGCAATAAACTCGGCCGGAAATCCTTTTTCAAATT
>JAKLHP010000041.1 GCA_022710085.1 Patescibacteria group bacterium
GAGTCTTTCAAGATTCAAACTTTCTCGATACATTTCTCTTTCCTCCCCATTAATCTCATCGGCGATAATCACATTGGAAATAATTATGCCGTTTCTGTTTCTAATATCGTCAAAATTTTCCGTTCTCTTCCCTGTCTCTCCTATTGCCGCCCATTTTTCAGCATATGAATGTTTCGGGAGTTCCAGATTATAAATCACAAGATTATCCGCACCGATATAAGACCTGGCGATGACATAATCAAAAGGATTGAAAACATAAAACTCCCTGCCTTCAAATCTTCTAACATCTTTCTGGAATTTCTGCCAGCCAGTTGAGTTTTGGACAGGAATAATGAAAGCAAGCAGGGTCAAATAAATGAGAAACGCTATTATCGCATATGAATATTTCATCTTTGAAAGCCAAACTCCGATAATGACAAAAATTACATAAGCCACTGGAAGAATATATCTTGAAACAAGATAATGGATTCCCAAAAGAGAAATGATATAAATAGCGAACAGATATCCGAAAGAAAGGATTCCAATTGAAATAATTTTTTCTTTTTTCTCTTCTTTTCCAAAAAGATAAATCATAACTGAAACCGAAAAGATTGCAGTTAAAACTAACATTGAATCTCCTGATGCCACACTAATTTCATTGGGAATTGGAACTCCAGTCGATCCGCCGGTCATTTCTCCTAAAGGAGAGCCGAAAATAAAAATTTGGATATTTCTGAAAATGTCGGCAATGGTTGCCGGTTTTATCCAAGCAAGAGTTCCGGCCTTGAGGATGTGGCGGGCAAAAAACGGAATCCAAAAAGAAAAGACCAGGCCAAAGACGCCATATCCGAGAAAGACTTTTTTTTCAAAAAATAATTTAA
Source organism: Patescibacteria group bacterium (assembly GCA_022710085.1). Classification (GTDB taxonomy): domain Bacteria; phylum Patescibacteriota; class Minisyncoccia; order Moranbacterales; family JAKLHP01; genus JAKLHP01. Next base: position 861 of record JAKLHP010000041.1, read on the forward strand.
AAAGTTTTGAGAAACTGAATTTTCCCTTTAAATTTTTGTCTTTAGAAATTTTCCATCCCGCCTGGAGCAAAAAGAAAATCGGAGCTGCTATGATGCCCATATAATGGGTGAGCGCCGAAAGCCCCAGAAACAATCCCCAAAGATAGTAATATTTATTTTTTTCAGTCTGAAGACCTCTTATGAAGAAATGGGAAGCCAGCGTAAATAAGAATCCGAACATCGCATACATCCTCGCTTCCTGGGAATATTGGATGGCAAAAGGAGAAATTGCCATTATGGCCGAGGCCCATAGTGCCGCTTTTTTGCCGAATAGATTTTTGGCGAAAATATAGACCGCCCATATTCCAAGCACGCCAAAAACCGCGGAATAAAGCCTTATTCCTAAAACGCTATATTCGAAAAATGAAGAAAATATTTTTGCCGAAACGTAATAAAGCGGCGGATGGACATCCTTGATGATCAAATTGATCATTGACCAGAATTTTTCTTTTACCGCCACTCCAGTAAAAGCTTCGTCATACCAAAAATCCCTTCCGTCAATTTTCAGAAATCTCAAAATAGATGCTCCCAAAAGTATCAACCAAATAGTGTATTTACTAAATAAATTTTTTGTTTTTTCCATTTTTATTTTTGAAGATTATTAAAATAATTTTTGGACTTCAATTATTTCACCTTTTTCTTCATTTCTCTTTTTCAATTCTACTCCCCCGGCCTGCAAAGATTTTTCACTTATCACTATACGATATGGAATTCCAATCAAATCCGCTTCGGCAAATTTTTCTCCGGCGCTCAATTCCCGATCATCAAACAAAACTTCTTCGCCTTTCTCTTGAAGTTTATTGTATATTTCTTCCGCTTCTTCATTTTTGCCCAAAGAGATTAAATGATATTTGAAAGGCGCTACTGATTCAGGCCAAATCATTCCTTTGTCATCATGATTTACCTCAACTATTGTTCCCATGAGCCGACTCAATCCAATTCCATAACTGCCCATAAGAATCCTTTGTTCTTCGCCTTTTTCATTTTTGTATTTTAAACCAAAAGGTTCGGAAAATTTTGTTCCTAAAGTAAAAATATTGCCAACCTCTACTGCTTTTTTCTCTACTAGTTCTTTTTTGTCCAATTCCAAACTTTGCAAAACTTCGTCGGTATAAACTTCTTTATTGACTGCCATTTTCTTTTTTTCGTCTACATAAATTATATCCTCGCCAGCTTCAGTTAATGTCTGAAATTCATGAGAAAATTTAGAAAAAGTGCTGCCGGAAGCAAAAGTCAGATAGGTTAAATGTCCAATTCCAACTCGATTATAAATTTTCTGATAAGCAACCTTGGCTTTCTCATAAAAATCGTTGTGCTCGGCTTCGTTCCTAGAAAAGGAATACAAGGCTTTCCAATAAAATTCTCGGCCACGTAAAATGCCTGACTTACTCCTAACTTCATTGCGAAAAATTTCTTTAAAATCATAAGGATAAATTGGCAGGTCTTTATATGAGCTCACATATTGTTTCAAAATATTGGAATGGGCTTCTTCATTGGTAAAAGACAGTCCAATTTTAGCACCATTTTTCAGTTCGGTCTTAAACCAATTGTCCACTATATTATCATCCCAGCGACCGGATTTTTCCCAAATTTCCTTGTTCTGCAAAATCGAAGTTTTCATCTCTATACCGCCAATAGAATTCATTTCCTCGCGAATAATATTCTCAATTTTTTTTATAACTCTTAAGCCCAGTGGCAAATACGAATATACGCCAGCCATCTCTTTGTAAATATAGCCGGCTCGAGTTAAAAGTTGAGCATTAACACTCACTTCATCTTTTGAAATTTCTTTTCTTGTTTTGGTAAAAAGTTGTGATTGTTTCATATTAATAAAGTTAATTTATTTCAATATCGCTTTTATTCTTCGGACTCCCGCAGAGGAACTTTCTTCTTTCTGTATTTTGAATTTTCCCAGTTCTCCAGTATTGGAAACATGCGGTCCTCCACAAATTTCTTTTGAAAATATTTCACCCCCGAGGGGCGAAGCAATTGTATACACTTTCACCTGTTCTCCATATTTTGATTTGAAAACTCCCATCGCATTTTGCTTGGTTGCCTCTTCCAGGCTCATTTCTTCGCATTTTACTTCATAATCCTTTTGAATTGCCTCATTCACCAAATCTTCGACTTGCTTTTTTTGTTCATCCGTCATTTTTTCCGGATAAGAAAAATCGAATCTCAATCTTTCCTGAGTAATGTTTGATCCCTTTTGAAACAAATGATCACCCAAAACTTTTCGAAGCGCCGCCAGAAGCAAATGCGCCGCCGTATGCAATCTTTTTGTTTCCTCGCTTGAATCAGCGAGACCTCCTTTAAACATTCCGGCAGAAGCAGTTCGAGAAAGCTCTTGATGTTTTTTGAGTAATTCATTAAATTTCTCTAGCTCCCGCTTTTGAATTTCTATATTCCTATCTTTAGATTCTTCTTCTATTAATTCTAATGGAAACCCGTAAGTTGTATATAAATTAAATATTTCCTCTCCTGACAATTTATAAGTTTCCTGAAATGGCCTAATATTATCGCTAAAAGGTTTTTCCAATTCAGAAAAATTTATTCTTACAATTTTATCAAACTCTTTTAGCCCTTTTTCTAAAGTCTTTCTAAATTTATTTTCCTCTTCCTCAAATTTATTTACCACCTTATCAATATTTCTTGGGAGCTCTGAATAAGCATTTTTATATTTGAAAGCCACGATTTTGGCAATTTCCTTGGTCCAGGAATCACTTTCAATTCCTAATATTTTTCCATGACGAATGGCTCTTCGAATAAGGCGCCTGACTACATATCCCTGGCCAAGATTGGAAGGAGAAATATCTTTGTCGTCTGCCATAATGAAAGTTGCCGCTTTGATATGATCAGCAATGATTCGTATTGATTTTGTAATTTCCTTACTTTCTCCGTATTTCTTTCCTGATATTTCTTCAATTTTCTCAATTATTGGAAAAAATAAATCGGTTTTATAATTATCATCAAATCCGTTCACTGCTGAAACAATTCTTTCCAGTCCCATTCCAGTATCGACATTTTTCTGAACCAGTGGTTCGTATTTTCCTTCTTCAGTCTTGTTGTACTGCATAAAAACATTATTCCAGATTTCTACCCAAAGGACATCATCATCATTGAAACTTTCCGGAATTTCATTTGAATTTCCAGCCCAATAAAATATTTCTGTGTCCGGTCCGCAAGGCCCTTTTTCCATTCCCCACCAGTTATTTTTTTTGGGAAGTTTGGCAATTCTTTTTTCTGAAATTCCCAATTTTTTCCAGATAGCATACGATTCCTCATCGAAAGGAGCATCATCGTCTCCGGCAAAAACAGAAACAGCAATCCTGTTCTTATCCAGCCCCAACCATTCTTCCGAGATTAAAAACTCCCAGCTCATCTTTATTGATTCTTCTTTAAAATAATCTCCCAATGACCAATTTCCCAACATTTCAAAAAAAGTGTGGTGATAGGTGTCTCCCACTTCATCAATATCACCGGTACGGACACACTTCTGCGCATTGGCCAAGCGAGATCCCCCTGGATATTTTTCTCCCATCAGATACGGAACCAAAGGATGCATTCCAGCCGTCGTAAAAAGCACCGAGGGATCATTTTCAGGCACCAAAGAAGCCGAAGGAATAATTATATGCCCCTTGGATTCAAAGAATTTTAAAAATTTCTGCCTAAGTTCATTGGCTGTCATATAGCTTTAAATTAGCACAAAAATGGCCTGCTGCCAATAGAAAAGCCGTATTCCAATAAAACGGAAAACGGCTATTTTTCTCCATACAAATTTTGATACTGGTAAAGAATTTCTTCTTTCATTTTTTTACTTACTACAGAATTTCTGTAGATTTCATAAACCAAAATCCCGACAATCTTATCCTTTTCTTCTCCAAGAGCTAACATCAAGGCGCGAATTGATTCTTTATCCTTAAAATACATCATTAAAAGTTTTTGAAAAAAATCCGATACACAATACTTAAGCTTTGGACAAAGAGCGCAACTAATTTTCAAATAGCACCTCCTTAAAACCCATTTAAAATCACTGAAAAAAAATAATTCTAGCACGATGCCTGATTTAATCAAGGACCAGATATGATTTTCCTCCATTCAGGATATTTTTCGGATCCCAGTCATGTATTGATTTATACAAATCCTCAAAGGTGTATTTAAAACCTTCTCCCAAGCGCGTTCCGGGATCATTAGTAATAAAGCCCTTTTTGTCATATCCCACAACGACTAGCATATGATAATTTGGTCCGCCATTTTTGAAATTGGGATTAGGTAAAACTTTTCCTGCCGCTCCAACAATTACCGGCTTGCCATCTGATAGTTCTTTTTTGATATCATCTATTGTTATGTTTTTTTCAACTCTGCCTGTTTTTAAATTATAATATTTCCGAGCTACTTCATTGAGTTCATTTAAAGTTATGCTAATTCCATATTTGTTCTTTTTTTCAAAAGCAACCATATCTTGGATTTCTTTCTCTGCTAATTCTTTGGAAATCATTTTTTTGTCATCGGAAAAATATTTTAGCATAATTAGGCTGGCTTCTTCACAAGCATCTTCATGGAGAGCATCCCATTTCTGGAAAGGAGCTTGGGATAAAAAAGGGACTTTGATTGAAATTTCTTCCGGAGTTTTATCTTTTTCATCAATCTCACTTTTTTCTTCTTCTTTGTTTTTGTCCTTAATTTCGGTCAAAACATTTTCATTTTCCACTTTACTTTCATTGACATTTTCCACATCTTGTCCAAGAACCAAATTATTATCCGGCTTGTAAAACAAAAAAATGGCCGCGACCAAAAGGACGAAAAATGCTAGAAATGAGAAAATAATGATGATTTTTTTCATATTTACAATATAACACTTGCTGAAACTTATACAAATTAGTGCCCCGCCTTCTTGCAAAAATATTCACATTGTAAATTATAATTTGCAATAAAACATTTTAGCGCAAAGCAACTGGAGAATCAAGTCTGAAAAAAGTTCAATCGATTATCACAATAAAAAATCTACCATAAAAGCAGAAAACCCACCGAAGCAGATTTTCTGCCGGTGGGCTAATTTCTTGACGGATTATTTTCCTTGTCGGGATGAGGCCGAACAAAATAAACGGAAGCACCCCCGCCATCCATAACAACTACCCTGCTAAATCCCTTCGGAACTTTCTGGTAAAGCGCATCTTTTATAGCAGGAATTATCGCACTGATATACTCGCGTATTCCATTCAGCACGCTGCCCCTCACGATTGATTTTTCATTCCTATCGCAGTATTGCTGCAAATTCTGATCCGGCGTCAGATATTCAGCTAATTCCGTCCATACAAGATCGTCTGCATTAATACAAACGATTACAAATTCATCAGGAGAAATTTTCCTGGCAGCCATAGCTTGATATGCCAATTCTTCAAGCTTGGATCTGTTCTCCTTGAAAAGCATCCCGCGGATATCTTTTCCGCGATTTTTAGATTTATTATTGGACATCCTGCATCCTCCCTGTAATATTTATTTCAATCATATGCCGTAAATTTTTGTCAAAAAACTTGGTTTTCATCTTATCATTTAGTTTTTTCAAAGGCAAGAAACACTAAAAAAAGCCCGTGGTATTCAGCTGAACCCACTGACGGCTTTTTTGGGAGTCTTTGCGACCGTTGCCCCCCCTAATTAAATTGAACAGATTCATGCCGCTCATTAATTTTCCTGAGGGCGAGGAAGTATTGCCTCCAAAAATAAGCCTGCGCAGGAGCTGTACGCCTTGCTTTTTTTGACAGCCTTCGATTTCCAAAACGATTTTGGAATCTATTCCAGGTTTCATCATTTTCCGGATCAACAAGAAGACCTAGCAGCTCATTTTTTGGATCTTTTTCGCGAAGCTTGAATGCCTCTTCAAGAGCCCGTGTGGATTCATATTCCAAGTCAAGAATGGGAATAATCACAGCAACCCCTCCTTTTTCAGTTTTTTAAACAACAAAACAAAATAGCATGTTTATTGCCATCAGTCAATTTATTCTTTGACAATTAAATTGCTGTCTTGGCCGTTAAATCAAATAAGCTAAAAGGCTCTCTTTCGGAAGACTGTCTTACTCGGGCGCACAGTTGTGAAGGACATTAAAACCGCAATTGAGCAGGTGTTTATATCTTAATTTAAAAAAACAAAAAGGTGGCGTGAAATCTGATTCTTCATGCCACCTTTATCAACTAGAATTTCAATCTGGCTAGACGAGGAGGAAATGTCAGGAAGATAATCCATCTGCCAATTGCTTTCCCCATAGAAATATAAGTATGAGGTAGGTTTTTTTTATTCTCGACAATTAAGACATTATCAACACCACAAGTCGAGGACAAAGTTAGGCTGGCGTGCCAATCAACT
>JAKLHP010000042.1 GCA_022710085.1 Patescibacteria group bacterium
TGGAGGAAATTTTCGGGATGATTAATAAAGAGCTTAAGGCGATCAATAAAGCGGGACTTCTTCCAGCAGGAGCGGTAATTACAGGAGGAGGAGCCAATCTTCCTCAAATTGTTGATTTAGCCAAAAATTCCCTCGGACTTCCTGCACAAATTGGTTTTCCGATTAATCTTGGAGGAATGATGAATAAAGTTGATGACCCTTCCTTTTCTACGGTCATTGGTCTCATAATTTGGAACGGGGTGGAAGGGATAAATTCCCAGAAAGGATCGAAAGGAGTCTTGGGAGAAATTTCAAACACAACGGAGGAAACTGTTAAAAAAATGAAAAAGTGGGTAGAGAAATTCCTACCATAAATTTGTTAAAATTAATTATTTTTTGGATAAATTGTCCGGCTTGACATCACAAAGGAAGTTATGCTAGATTTAGATACTGTAAAGGAGTAGCTTTTTAAAGATTTTTCAATGGTTAATTCTCTGTCTCGGAGATTTTGTACTAAGGCAGGCCAGTTAATCAAAAAATATTGTTTTATGGCTGAAATAAAACCGGATATCGAAACCTTTGCGAAGATAAAAGTAGTTGGAGTGGGGGGTTCGGGAAATAACGCAATAAGCAGGATGATTGAATCCAAAATCAAAGGGGTTGAATTTGTTGCAATCAATACTGATGCCCAGGCGCTTCATCATTCAAAAGCTTCAGAAAAAGTCCACATTGGAAAAAATTTGACCAAGGGATTGGGAGCCGGAATGAATCCGGAAATAGGAAGACAGGCGGCCGAAGAAAATAGGGACGAAATTCAGGAAGTGCTCAAGGGGGCCGATATGGTTTTTGTGACTTGCGGACTTGGCGGTGGAACTGGAACCGGAGCTGCTCCAATTGTGGCCGAAACAGCCAAAGAACTCGGAGCGCTGACTGTCGCCGTAGTGACCAAGCCTTTTTCTTTTGAAGGTGCTCAGAGAAAAGCCATTGGAGAAGAAGGATTGGATAATCTGAAAGATAGAGTAGATTCATTGATTACTATTCCAAATGATAAGCTGCTTTCTATAATTGACCGAAAAACAACTTTGCTTAGCGCTTTTAGAATTGTTGATGATGTTCTCAGACAAGGCGTTCAGGGTATTTCCGATCTCATAACCAAGCCGGGAGTGGTCAATGTTGATTTTGCCGATGTTCGAGCTATTTTAGAAGATAGTGGCTCGGCTCTTATGGGAATTGGAATTGCCAGTGGGGATAACAGATCCATTGAAGCTGCCCGCCAGGCTATCAATAGTCCGCTTCTGGAACTTTCCATTGACGGAGCTAAGGGGGTTCTTTTTAATGTCTCTGGATCAAGCGATTTAACAATGCTTGAAATCAATGAAGCGGCCAATGTTATTACTGAAAATATTGATCCCAATGCCAAGGTTATTTTTGGAGCAGTTACTGATGACCAGATAAGAAAAGGCGATGTTCATATCACTGTTATTGCTACCGGCTTCGATACTAATAAAGTTAATGAAGCTTCAGAAAAAATATCCCGAGCTTTTTCAGGAACAACCGCAATACCGGTAGAAACCAAGAAAAAAGAAGAACCGAAGGAAAAAATAATTTTTCCGGCTAAAAAACTGGAGACCAAAATGATAATCGAAGAAAAAATCCAGCCAAGAGGAATTTCCATGAGAGGAGAAACCTCAGAACCGGAAGAAGATGAACTTGAAATTCCGGCTTTCATCCGGAGGAAGATGGAAAAATAATCATAATATCCATTTGAACTTTACTATAAAAACTGCCTTTAAATTAATATCGGGCGGTTTTTGTTTTGTGCATTTTTAACAAAACATTTATTTTGTTGTATAATTAAACCATAACAACTAACTTAAAAAAAATGAAAACAAAAACAAGCCGTGTTTTAGAACTGATGGCTATCGGACTAATTTTGATAGGAGTTAGTTTTTTTGGAATTGCCAAGGCCGAAGACATGCCTGTCATTATGGAACAACCGCCGGCTGATTTGCCTCTCCCTGATGGTGTAAAGCTTCCTGAGGGACAAGACTATAAATCAATTATAAGCTCTCCGAATCAGAATGAAATTCCTGATGGCGCAAAAGAACCTGTCGCTTTCAAACAAATAGACTTATTGCTTTCTGATTTAAAAACAGATAAATTTGAATATTTTTCAGGCGACACAATAAAAGGATCTTTCAAAATAAAAAATAATAGTAACTATTATTCCAACGGGCTTTATTATAAAGTAACATTACACAGAATAAATTCGGACAAGGAGAATGTAATGTTTTTTGATCAATCAACTTACATTGATTATAGTCTAAGTGAAACCTTTAACTTCTCTCCTCAAGAAGAAAAAAATTTTTCTTTTTCTCAAAAAATTCCCAAGTTTTCCCAGTCAGGAGCTGGCTATCTCATAAGAGTCACAACTTTTAACGCCCGAGGTCTTGAGCTTGCAAGCAACTATCAGAAATTAATAATAAAAAATAATACAGGCGATGAAAGAATGATCTTTCTTGATCCTGAAAAAAGCCAGATTTTTGCTCCGAATAGGCCTTACGGAAATCAAGAGGGAGGAGTTTTTGAATACGGAAAGGAATATAATCCAGCAATGGAAAAAGATAAACCCAATACAATCATTACTCTTAAGAATGAAGTACAAACCAGAATAGGATATTTAGTTAAAAATAATCCCAAGGAGAAAGTGAAAGCTAAAGTTTCTTTTTACAAGCATGGAAATTATACAAAAGTGATCGATTCCAAAGAATATGAAGTTTCCAATGATTTTTCCAATGGATCTTCAGGATATTTTGATTTGACCCTTCCGCTATTTCCGGAACCAGGAACTTATGAAGCCGTGGTCAAACTTTTTGTTGGAGAAAATGAGGCTTCTAATTTTCTGGGTATTCGATACACGACAAAAGGTGACAGCGGATTGATCTATGATTTTCTGGTCGAAGAAAAAGGAGATGATAATTTCACTTTGAACTTATTTTTGGCTGGGCCTGCTGATTTGAACATTCGGGAGGATAAAAAATTTGAAGGTAAGGTTTTCTTTGAGGTTCGAGAGGAGGAAACCAAAAAAACTTGTTTTGGAAAAACAATCTTTACTGGAGAAGGAGCAATGACTCAGGTGCACTTTACACTTGACAATTGTTCCAAGCCATATCAATTTAATGCCACCCTGTATAATAAAGACGGAAAAATTTTGGATCAACAAGAGATTTCTCAATCGGCTCAAAACAATTTCGGAAATAACCAAGAAAACCAAAAATCAATCAGAAACATAATCTTTATCAGCTTTGGAATCCTGACGGTTATTCTGTTGTTCGTTATCTTTTTCAGGAAGAAACCAACCAAGCCAATTTTTGTGATTATTTTTACTCTTTCAGTTTCTTTTGGATTATTTGGACTTGGAAATAAGACAAAAGCAGGCGAGTTCAATAGTAGTCCTTACGGTGGTCCGTATCATTATTTGTCAGCAAAGGTTCCCAACGCATATACCAGACAGTATGTTCCGGTTACTTGCCCTTCGGGTTATTCTCAGGCGCAGTCGGCCTATGGTGATGATAACTATTATTATAGTTATCAACAGCCAATTTGCTGTCCGTCGAATCTTCCTTATTATAAGACTGATTGGTGGGGAGGATATGCTTGTTATGATTATTATAGTCTTTGGGGATGGTCATGGAATACGGCACCTGCTACTATAGGATCGGGAGGGTATTGGACTTGGGTTCCCGTAGGTTATTTTTATGGATTTGATTATTATTTGCAGAATTATAAATCCAGTTTTAACCAAGGGGAAACTATGTCTATTTATGAAGTGATCCATAATTTTACTAATTGCGGAAATAGTGGTAGTGCTTATGGAGGATATTCAAACTACTATGTTTATAATGCTTATGGACAACTCGTATTCCAAAGCGGTTATTGGCATGGTGAATATGCCGGAGCTGCGAGTATGTCTATCCCTTTGAATTTTGCGCCTGGAAACTATGTTTTATACATTTCCTCATACAAGCAACATTGGGCAGGACAAGATGATCCAATGTATACCGGCTCCGATTGGATATGGTTTTCATTTAATATCATAAATCCCAATGCCACTCTTAGTGTTGGTTATCCGGGAAACAATGGGATCGTATATGACGGAGTAGGTATTTATTGCGGAGGAGGCTATGGATATTGTTCCACTTCAATCCCATTTAATAACTGGAGAAATCTTTATGCTGCTTCATTGAACGGCGCTACTTTCTCCTATTGGACTGGCGATTGTGCTGGAGCTGGTTCTAATCCCACATGCTCTTTGTATATGAATTCATCCAAGTCTGTTTCTGCTGTTTTCAGCTGTTCCTGCAACAGTAGCGACACTGCCAATCATTGCGAAGGAACAACCTATACCAATTCCTGCGGCGCGACTTGCACCGGAACCAAACCTAACAACCCCTGGACTCCCGATCCTTCCGGAACTTGCAACAACAGTACACTGACCCAAACCAGCAATTGCGGAAACACCAGAACAGTACCGGGAACTATGCCTACCCTGAACGGACAGTGCGGCAGTGCCTCCGGCAAGCTTTGGGACATCAAACCTAATTCCGACCTTTGTTCCATTGGAACTTCTTCCGATCCAACTTCCTCAGAAAACCAGTGGTGCTGGAACTGCAGCGGAATCTGCGGAGGATCTGCCACTGAATGTTGCGCCCAAAGGGACAGTAACTGGAAAGAAGTCGCTCCTTAGTCAACTTTGAATAAAAAAAGAGCAGCTTGAAAGCTGCTCTTTTTTGGTTTTGAATTAATAATTTAAAATTTGATTATAATGCTGATTTACAAAAAATTTTCTTTTGTTATATAATTAACTTATAATAAATAATTCTAAAAAAATGAAAATAAAAAAAGTTATACTATTAGCCAGCGTAATCATTTTTTTGGCTTTAATCTTTTCCTTCTCAGAGATCAACCCAACCATTGCTCAATCAGGAATAAAGATTGAGGGAATTCCTCAGCCCGATCCTCAGGTTTTTCAAAATCTTAGTGATGTTCCGGTGGCAAGCGAATCCCAGAAAGATCAAAGCGGCATTGAACAATCAGCTCCTCCCATCCTTTCAGTAAGGATGAAAGACTTTGATCTGGAAAAAGATATTTTTCAAGCTGGGGAAGATATTGAGATGAATCTCAAACTGGAAAACACCTCCAACTATTATGGGGAAGGAATTTATGCCCAGGTAACTATTCACAAAAATTCAGTATCGGAAGATGGAGTAGCGTTCTCGGTTAATCATCAAAATATCTATGATTTATTTAGAAACACCGAATCGGTAAGCCTAAATCCGAAAGAAGAAAAGTTTCTGAATCTTAACTACCAGATTCCGTTCAATCTTCCCAATGGAGAATACAACATTAATATCTCGATTTACAATTCTCGGGAAATGAATCTCGACTCATTCATTAAGAAAATAAATATTGAAAATTCCAAAGACAATTTTGTTTTTGCCGATCCGAAAAACACCAGGATCATAGCTGAAGACAAAGCGTATAAGTCCCAGGAAGGAGCGATTCTCGAATATGACAAAGAATACCTTCCTTTCGGAGAAACAGAGAAGCTTAAAAATGTGGTCAAAGCTACGGCAGGTCTCGACAAAAATCTTCCCGAAGGATCTATCTTGAAATCAAGGATTTACCGCTATGGAGATCCCTTAAATGAAATAAAGGAAAAAAATTCAGAAATCAGCTTTGAAAATAACGGTAATTCAATTAATTTTTATCTTCCTTTGTTCTCTCGGCCTGGCGCTTATGAGGCAGTTGTCCAGTTCTATCAGGGAAAAGAAAAAGTTTCTAGTCCTGTCAGGATGCGATATATAATCTCTGGAGATAGCGGACTAATTTACAATTTTCTGGTTGAAAAGAAAAGTGTCCGGAATTTTGTCCTGTATCTCCAAAATACAAGTTCGGCCGATAATCCCATAGGAGAATCCCAGGAAAAATCAGAAAAAGAAAAAATAGCCAAGGAGCAAATTGAAGAAGCCAGTTCCAGCGAACAAGGTACGGAGGAAAAGGAAAAAAATAACGCTCAGATAGTTTTTGAAGCCAGGGAAAGAAAGACGGGAGAGGTCTGTTTCCAGAGTAATTTTGAAGTTAGTTCCTCCGGAGATTTCAAAAGGATTCCCTTTACCATAAATGAAGGCTGCAGCGATGATCTTTCTTTTTTCGCTAAACTGATGAAAGACGGCAAACAGTTGGATGCGGCTGGAATTTTGGTTCCATCTGAAAGTTCCGCCAGGAGCAAAGAATTATCGGAAAAAGATGCCTTTTTAAATAAATTAATGAAGGTTATTGCAGTCTTCATAATTTTGGCGCTGATTCTTTTCATCATTTGGCATATGGTCAAGAAAAAAAAGAAAAACCCTGTCCTACCCTTCGTTTTCATCATACTAATTTCCTCGGCTTTGTTTTTTTCCTTGAATATTTCTGGTGTTTCGGCACATAACTATGCTGATTATGGTGTTCAATATATCGGAGACAGACATGATGCCGATGGCAATCCGGAAAGACTTTTGTATTACAACACGGTGTATTCGTGTTGCGCGTATTACACGACTTGTCCTAGCGGTTTTTCTCCCTGTCGATATGGAGGTTGTGTCAACGATTATAATGTGTGTGGAATGGATCAAGATACGCTCAATCGTTTGAATTACGCAGAATGTTACAATGGATATAAATATATAGGAGGTGAGAATTATTATTCTTGCGATGCGACATGGGTTGAGGCTATATATAATTGTACAGGATATTGTCCTTACTATTCCTGGTATCCAATTGATTTCCGAACTCCCTATGGTAGAGACATAAATCCAGCCTCACCTTATATGTATTTTCAAAACAACATCATTCAAATTCCTAACTGTGGAAACGGAGAAGGGGTAGGAGGCGGATGGGTAAACTTCTCGGCTTACAATAGTTCCGGAGGATTAGTAAGAAATCTGGGAACTTACGGTTTCGGAGAATATTCCGGTCTGAATGCATATAATCTCTATTTGGGCG
>JAKLHP010000043.1 GCA_022710085.1 Patescibacteria group bacterium
AAAAGCATATCAAGATAAACGGTGGAAAAATACTTGGATCAGAAACATAGATGTGACCAACACAAATCCAAATATATTAAAATCTTTTCTGATGTTTTTAAGAAAAGACATTGGTATTGATGAAAAACGGCTCAAAGCTCAATTGCAGATACATCAAGGAGACAATAAGGAAAAAATGAAAAACTATTGGTCAAAAACATTGGATATTCCAAAAGAAAGATTTACAAAAACAATAGTCAGACCCAAGGGAAATAAAATTGGGAAAAGCATAGGAACTTGCAAAGTAAGATATACCGACAAAGCTGTTTATTTAAAGTTAGAATCACTTCTGCTTGGCATGTTAAAAGAAATTTAAATAACCGGAGCGTAGTATAGTGGCAGTACGCGTGGTTTGGGACCATGTAGTCCGAGTTCGATTCTCGGCGCTCCGAAATCAAGCCAAAAAACAGGACAACTTTGTCCTGTTTTTTGTTTTATTAATAATTTTATTATGATGTTTTTCTTTACGGAATTTGAATGACACAAATTTTCACTCCGTTCGCTGAAATTCCATAGTGCTCTTTTGAAAGTAAGAACAAAATTTCAAGCTCACTACGCTCAATTTTTACGTTAGGCAAATTGGTGCGGGAAATCGGAGAAAAAAGTAGTTAGTGGAATAAAAATATAATATTATTTTTTAAAATTTGTTTTATTTAAGCCTAAAAATAGCATTTCCATTTGACATTTTCACAAAAATGCGATATAATGTAATGTTGACCTTTAAGGTTGACCCGAAGGACTCGTTAGAAGCCCTTTTGGGCTCCTTAAAAATAAAATATCAAAGATGTCAAAATATATTGGAGGTGCAGTATGAAGGTTGGGAGAATGACGGAAATGTTGCAGTGGATGCTTACCTTTGCCAATACGGCAAAGGATGTCGCCGATTGGGCGATGAAAGGATACGAAAAGGTCCCGGAGTCGATCAAGCAAAGACTTCCTGGCTTTCTGGGTCTGTCTCTCGATGACGAGAGAATTTTCAACGGAGTAATGAGCCAACTGGAAGCAAAGAAGCAGGTTATCATTATGAAATTTTTGCACGATAAGTGCAAAGATTTCGAAAGAAACCGCTTCATCAACATTGTGGCCGGTATGGAAGTGGTTGCTGGATCCCCTCGCGAGGTGGAAAAGAAATGGAACAAGTCCACCGGAAAATTCGACGAGAGGGTCAAGGAGGGGAAAAAGGAAAAGGACAGAAGGTTTGATTTTCTTGATAAATTCGCCGATGTGATAATCGACGAATTTAAAGAGAATCTTGACCTGGCTTACGAATTTTGCGTGGGCGGCCGGATGATTATCCCGGACCCGATTCACCAAAGAGTTCTCCGGAATTTTTCGGAGAGCATCGGATGGTTCAAGAAGGTCGTTCTCGCTCCTTTCGGAGCGGTTTCTGTCGAAGACCTGATTCAGAAAGCGAAGCAAAAGCTTTCTGAAAACTCGGAAGACCTAAATTCCTCCGTGCAGTCTTTTGAAGACAGGGCGAGAGGATTCTACGAAAGATCGAAATCAAGGAGGAGATCATGATAATAGCGATACTGTTATCTTTAGTAATAGCTGGCTTAATCTGCTTCTCGGTTGGTTTTAGAACGAGAATCGCAGGATTGCTACGAGGCGCCGGCTTTTACGTTGCGGGCGCATGGAATATTGTTTGGCCCGTAATAAGAAGGACGGCCATCGTTGCTGTCATTATCGGTGGCTCCGGATGGTTCCTGCTTGTCGTCCTGATGGCGGCAATCGGGCTTTACGCCAGCTCCTTCTGGAGCGCGGTAATAATCAGCCTGTTGTTCCCGATCTGGTTCGCGGCTTTCATTATGCCACCGATTCTCAATCGGGTCTGGTTCGTCGGTCCGATATTCAGGATCGTGAGATTAGTTTTCTCTCCAATCTTGATAGTCGCCCTCTTTTTCCTGCTTGTCGGAATATGGTCTCCTGCCATAAAAGGCAGCTGGGATCGCTGGTCAGAAAACAAGAAGCAAGAGGTGGCGAATTCTTTTGACAAGAGTTCGCTGAAGTCCGAGCCGGAAATGGGAGATTTTGCAAGAGTTACTGCGGACTCCCAGGTGTATAACCAGGCCGGTCACCCCAGGTTCTCTGTCCAGAAAGGAACGGTCGTAAAGATGACCGATCACCGGGGAAAAAGATCAAGTGCCAACTCGGAGGGTATGGTGAAAGTCATGCTCCCCAATCGGTACGGGGACTACCAGCTTGGAAACGAGGGTTGGATCCCGACCAGGAAACTGGATTGGGATTGGCAGGCGAAAACTGATTCGCCTCCGACTCTGAAAGAAAAAGCGAAAGTGGAGGAGAAACTTACCCCCCTTCCCGCAACCGTAAAGTTGACCGGAGATAGAAGATGGCCGGTCGAGGTGAATATTCCTTCAGGGAATTACTGTGTAACTTGCTGGGGATCGGTAAACCGCGAGTTTACAAACAAATCAGTAGCTATTCCTCCAGAAGGAATAAATCCTTGGCCAGAAATGGCAAAGAATCAGATGGTTTTTCCTCATGCCGAAAGGTATGGGGAGGTGTTGGCCGAGCTTCCTGACGGAAAAGTTGTTGTTGTCGGGAAGCAGGGAAAAATTGAAGGCGGCGGGAAAATTAGATTTACCCAAAACCTTTCATACTTTTTCTCTGGTAACACCGGAGAAGTGAGTTGCAGGATTGAGCGGACATGAGACACTTCCGCTCAAACAAAAAGACGGTAAGCAAAACATTGCGAACCGTCTTTTAAATTTGGTAAAAGTATTTTGTTGTGTTTGTATTGAAGGTTTGAAATTATAAATTTCCTGCATAATTAAGTCGGAATCTTTATATATTTTTTTAACTTATTTAAATCTGAAGACGAAGATTATACTTGACATTTTCACAATAATGCGATATAATAACAAGTTAATCATTGTGGTTAATCTAAAGCACTTAGAACAAGGTCCGGAAAAGATCTTTGACAACAAAAAAATAATGGAGGTGTTGCATGATTTTTAGGGGATTTGAGAAGTTTGCAGGAGGAGCAATGGGTAAATATACGTTCCTCATGCTTATCAACTGGATTTTTAATTTTTTAAAGGGTAATATTGTTTCGCATCCGATTGTTGAGAAATTTAAAATATCAACTCTGGAAAAAAGATTAAAATTCAGAGGACTTGAAGACGAAAGTATCTTCGCCTGGATTTTTGCCAAGGCTGATTTTGGACCTGGTGGTTCAGGGAAGAAGCTTCTTTTTCGGGAGGCTTGCAATGAAATCGAATCCGAGGATAGGGTTAAGGGTACCCGGAATATGAAAAATTTCCGGATGATCGTTGCTCTCGATGCTCTTGGTCGCGGGGTTGTTAAATCTTATGACAACGAGGGGAATGTTGTAGAAGCAGAGTACGATCTGAATTACAAACAACCTGGGATTACGATTCTCGAGGGTCTTGCGAGTTTTTGCAGAACCAAAGAGGATTGGAAAGCTTCGATCATGATGGTCGGGGCGATGCAGGAAGCGCCATTCGGTAACCTTAACGAATTCGAGGTATGGGCAAGAGAAAAAGCTTGGCCTGCGTTTAAAAATGCAATGGCAATTTTTTCTTCTAATATCTCAGATTTTTTCCTGCAGCTGGAAACTTATGCAGCGGGAGCAGGGATTCTCTCTGAAAAGAGAGCGGAAGAATATGAGAAACTTCCATGGTGGAAGAGATACTTATTAAATTACTAGTAGGTTATCTCCTAGAGATATTTTCTATGAAGAAATAAAAAAGACGGTAAGCAAAACATTGCGAACCGTCTTTTAAATTTGGTAAAAGCGGAAGAGGTGAGATTCGAACTCACGATACCTTTTGGGTATACTGCTTTTCGAGAGCAGCGCCTTCAACCACTCGGCCACTCTTCCATTTTTATAGTATCCAGGATTTTCTACAAATTATCAAGCCTGCCTTGCGAAACAACCGGCAAATCAGATGTTTATTTTGCAGAATAAACTTTTTGTATTATTTGCCTTTTTGTTGTAAAATATGAATATGAATTCAAATTTTCTCGATCCAAAAGATATTTTGAAACAGCTGAATATTTTACCAGGAAGCGTTGTGGCGGATTTTGGATGCGGAAGCGGATTTTTTTCTCTGGCTTTTGCTGAAGCTGTCGGAGAAGAAGGAAAAATAAATTCGCTTGATATTCTTCCTTCAGCTTTAGAATCAGTAGAAAGTAAAGCCAAACTTCAGGGGCTTGGCAATATTTTTCCCCAAAGAGCAAATCTTGAAAAAAGCGGAGGATCGAAACTTCCCGACAACAGTACCGACTGGGTTGTTGTCAAAGATATGCTTTTTCAGAACAAAAACAAAGATATCATCCTCAAAGAAGCTTATCGAATCTTGAAAAGTGGAGGAAAAGTGCTTCTTGTGGAATGGAATGACAAGGAATTGCCGATCGGTCCTGAAAAGAACATTAGGATTTCCGAACAAGAGCTAAGGAGGATCGCAGAAAGCCAGGGGTTTGAAATGGAGAAAGAGCTTGAAGCTGGCAATTTTCATTACGGGGCGGTGTATAAAAAATAAAAAAGAGCAAGAATTATGAACTGCCAATCAAAAATTTTTCAAAAATTGAAATTTATTTCTTTGAGATATTTAAAATTTTTTGTTGCATTTGTTTTTATCTCCTCTTTGTTTCTTTTTTCCGGGTGCTTCAAGGAAGAAAATCCTCAATACAAAGTTGATTTGGAAGTCTGGGGAGTTTTTGACAACAGCGATGTCCTGGATAAGTTAGCCAGTGAATACAAAAAAATAAATCCCCATATTGGAGAAATTAAGTATCGAAAGTTCACTGTTGATTCTTACAAAAAAGATCTTATAAATGCTTTGGCTTCAGGCCAAGGTCCTGATATCTTTTTAATTCACAACACCTGGCTTCCTTCTTTTCAAGATAAAGTCGAACCGTTCTCCGATGTGATTTTGGGAGAAAAGCAATTTAGGGATAACTTTGTCGATGTAGTGGTAACTGATTTTCTCTTAGACGGAAAGATATATGCCGTTCCTTTGTCGGTAGATTCTCTGGCGCTTTATTATAACAAAGATCTTTTGAATTCTCAGGGAATCACTACTCCTCCAAAAACCTGGGAAGAGTTTAACAATGATATAAGAAAATTAGTTAGGATAGATCAATTCGATAATATTACTCAGGCCGGAGCAGCGCTGGGAACATCTTATAATATAAATCGCTCTACTGATGTTCTGGGTCTTCTTATGTTTCAAAATGGAGTAAATATGGTTGATGCGGAAAAAACAGGAGCTACATTTGATAAAACTATAAATATGGGAGGCAACAGCGTCAGGGCCGGAGAAAATGCGCTTGAATTTTATTCTCAATTTGCCAGAAAAAATTCTTCTGTTTATACTTGGAATCCGAGAATGCATTATTCAATCGATTCTTTTTATGAGGGAACTACGGCGATGATGATTAATTACTCCTGGCATTATAGCACAATAAAAAATAAAAATTCAAAACTTAATTTTGCTATTGCTCAGGTTCCCCAGCTCAATCTGGAAAATCCTTCAAACTATGCCAATTACTGGGGGTTGACCGTTTCCAAGAATAAAATATTGAGCCAAGCTCAAAAGAAAAAAAACCAAGAGAATGGTCTTACGGAGGCGAATTACAATCAGGTTCGGATGGTTGAATCCTGGCAATTTATCAAGTATCTGGGAGTCAATAGCAACAAGAACGTAACCCTTTTTAATGGAATTACCGGAAACAGCCAAACATTTTCAATCCAGGATGATCCGACTGAAATGTATCTTCAGGAAACAGCCAAACCGGCAGCCAGAAGAGATCTGATTGAGAAACAAAAGAACGATCCAATCCTCGGTCCTTTTGCTTATGGAAATTTGATTGCTAAGAGCTGGTATCAAAAAGATCCTGAAACTACCGAACAGATTCTCGCAGAAACCATTGATTCTGTTAATTTGGGAGAAAAAACTGTTTATGAAGCTTTACGTTTAGCGGCTAGCAGGGTAAGCCAGCTGATGAAAAAATAATAAAAAAACAGAAAATTAAAATGGAAAATCGTAACGTAAAATTTAAAAATAATTGTATCAAGATATTCGGCGGATTCCTTCTGGTTGCTATCCTGGCTTCTCTTGTTTTTCCATTTTCAGCCAATGCGGCCTTAGTCCCTTGCGGAAAGAAAAGCGATTCCGGAATGTGCACGCTTTGTGATTTGATTGTCGGAATAAAAGGAATTATGGATTACGGTTTTAAGATAATGGTCATTGTGGCTATTGCAATGGTAACCATCGCCGGGATTGTTTATATAATTTCAGCCGGAGATGAAGGCATGATGGGCACAGCCAAGCACTTGCTTAAAAATGCGCTGATTGGGTTTGCCATAATTCTTGGAGCTTGGCTTATGATCAACACGACCATGCGGATACTTGGAGCCAAAAGTGATTTAGGGATAGGAGTCACAGGCTGGAATACGTTTACATGCGATAAATAAGTTCAGTCTTTGAAACAACTCGACTTGAGATTTTTTAAAAGTAATTAGGTTTGTTGTAAATTTTTAATAAAAATAAAAATGAAAAAGTATTTATTCTTGTTTAGCCTGCTTGCATTTATTTTTTTATTTTTCTCCTTCGTTACTAAGGCAGATACTCAGCTTTGCGGTTCAGGATACCCTGCTTGCCCAACAGGTTTTACTTGCACAGATAATAGCGGAATGTATAACGAATGTACGGTAACTGTTAATAGCCAAGTCGGAGCATCTTGTGTAAATAGTACAAATTGTACCAAGGGATTAAAATGTCTGAAAAGTGGGAGTAGTTGCTCTTGTCAAAAGGAAAGTACCCAAGGAGAAGCTTGTGAAAATGCGTTCGAACAAAATACTCCTGGCCCTGGAAATACTCCTGGCCCAACATCTTCAATAACAATCGAATTTCCCAATCCTTTGACATACGATACCGTAGAGGGATTTTTGGGAAATGTCCTAAGCACAATCAGGAGTGTAAT
>JAKLHP010000044.1 GCA_022710085.1 Patescibacteria group bacterium
CGGAAGAATTAAAAAGAAAAAATAAAGATCTTCTCAATAACCGAGAGATGTCATTGGTTATCCCGGTGCTGGAGATGATTTCAAATGAGGCAAAAAGGATAATGAATGCTTATAAGGAAAAAAACCCGGAAGGAAGAGTTGATAGTATAATTCTTTCTGGGGGATCATCAAAACTTCAGGGGCTTGATAGATATTTCAGTCAAAGACTGGGCGTTCAGACGAATATGGGAAACCCCTGGAGAAAAGTAAATTGCGATGAAAGATTGAAACCATTTATCGAGAAAATGGGGATTTCTTTTTCCATAGCATTGGGGTTAGCTTTTCTTGGAATAGAAGAAAACATTAAAAATGATAAATAATTATTTTTTGTAAATTTTAAATTTAAAAACCATCAAAAAATTTAGAATTTTTTGATGGTTTATCGAGAAAATGGGCAATATAAATCTACTTGAGTCAGCTCAAGGTAAAGGATCATCAGCAGGCAGTATGCTTGGAATTAAATCAATTTACATTCCTTTGCTTGTGCTTTTTGCAATTTTGATTATATGGGGAGGATCAAAAGCCTACTCAGCTTATTTGTTTGACCAGAAAAACAAAGTTGATGAACAGAATCAATTGGAATCTGCCAACCTGAGTGGCAAAAGCGCCGACCGACTAGTTGACTTTAACGAAAGGATGAAAAAAGCTTCAGAGGAATCAGCTGACAGGGCTAATTTTGAAGATTACTTGAAGGAACTTGAAAGTATTATGATTTCCGGATCAAATGTTGAATCGTTGAAATATTCCAGTGATAAAATTGAGATACTTATGACAGCTGATAACTTCAAAACGGTGGCTAGGCAAATTCTCGGGTTCAAGAACTCAAAATATTTTAAGGATCTTGGGATGGAAAAAACTTCTTTTGACGAAAGCGGAAAAATAAAATTCGATCTTATTAAATAAATTATTTTTTAAAAATATAAAAATTGAATTCAGTTTTCTGGAAAACTGGATTCAGAAATAAAATCTATGCGTCTCAAAATTTTTTTTGCTCCCTTGGTGTTTCTTATTGCCGGCGTTATCGCCATTTGGTATGTTTGGCCAACTATTCTAGAAATCCAGACAAGATCGTTGGAATTGAGTACGAGCAAGGATAAATTAAACTCGACACTGGAAAGGAAAGACAATCTGGAAACATTAAAAGGAATTCTTGATAGAAATAAGGAAAAAGAAGATTTCATTCTCAGCTATCTTCCTTCAGCCAGAAATGAGGAAAAAATAGTAGACGGCCTCAATTATCTGGCTACTGATTCTGGGCTGAGTCTGATTAATATCGCTGTTGAAGAAGAAAGATTGCCATTAATTCAAGATGAACTGGGAAATACTTACGACCCGAATAATACGGCAAGCTTGCCAGAAGGAACAGTAATTCCTGTTGTCGCTCCGCAAACCAGATTTCTTATCGTTAAAGCTAATGCAACGGGTAAATATGAGAATGTAAAAATGTTTTTGAACCAGGTTTACAGAATGGAAATGCTAAATAAGGTTAATTCATTAGAGGTTAAAAAAGTGTCAATCGGAGGTGCTCCTGTCGAAGGAGAACAAGCGGCGAGCGACACCTTAACTGCTACCGTAGAAATTAAATTTGGATATTTGCCTTCAATTCACGAGGAAGGAGAAAGTTTATCACCGGTTTTCTCCAGCAAAGAAATAAATTTTTCGCAGTATCAAAGGCTGAAGGATTTTGTGACGGAAAAAATACCCGATTTGGATGAAGGACAAAAGGGCAAAAGCAACCCATTTCTACCGTAGGGTTTCTTAAGAGTAAATTGGCTATGGATAATAATCAAAATAAAAATAAAGATCAAGAAGAATTGGAATTGGCTGAAAAATCCAAAGAGTTAGGTGTGCCATATTTGTACAAAATTCCCAAAAAAATAGAAAAAAACGTTCTTAATATCATTCCTGAGAATTTAGCAATAAAATATCAGATGGCCGCCTTTGACAGGGAAAATGATTCCCTTAGAGTTGCAATGGTCAATATCCATGATATTGAAGCATTAAATGTCCTTCGTTTCGTAACGGGAAAGGAGAACTTGAAAACCGAAGTATATCTCACCAGTAGTTCAAAAATAAAAGACTTATTTAAATTTTATGTTGGCGCGGAAAAGGCAGTTGCGGAAGCAGTAAGATCCTTGAAACAGGGAGAACAGGAAATTGAGCAGGTGAAAGAGATAGAAGAAAGAAAGATTAGTGAAATTATTCAGGATGCTCCTGTTTCAAAACTCGTGGAAGTTATCGTTAGACATGCTGTTGATGGCAGGGCAAGTGATATCCACGTCGAACCGGTTGATGACGAATATCGGGTCAGATTCAGGGTTGATGGCATTCTTCATTCTTCTTTAAATCTTCCAAAGGAAGTGGGAAAAGCAGTCGTTTCCAGGATTAAAATTCTTTCGAATCTAAAAATAGACGAACAAAGAAAACCTCAAGATGGAAGATTTCAGATAAAGGAAAATGGAAGAATAACTGACTTTCGTGTTTCGACTTTTCCGGTTATTGAGGGCGAGAAAGCAGTAATGCGTGTTTTAGACAGAAGCAATCAGGTCTTTGATTTAGAATCGCTGGGATTACAAGGCAGAAATTTGGAAATCTTTTCTCAGAAAATAAAAGAACCCTACGGGATAATCCTTATTACTGGACCAACTGGAAGCGGAAAGTCTACTACCTTATATGGTTTTTTAAAAATTCTCAATCAGGAAGAAAGAAATATTGTTACCCTGGAAGATCCGGTAGAATACTACATTAGTGGAGTGAATCAAAGCCAGATAAAGCCTGAAATCGGATATACTTTTGCCAATGGACTCCGCTCAATACTTCGCCAAGATCCGAATGTAATAATGGTTGGAGAAATTCGTGATGGCGAGACAGCCGAACTTGCTATCCATGCAGCTCTTACTGGACATCTGGTTTTTTCGACGCTTCATACCAACAATGCAATCGGGGCAATTCCCAGGCTAATTGATATGGGAGTAGAGCCGTTTCTTCTATCTTCTTCTGTTCGAGTAGTGGCTGCCCAGAGGCTCGTAAGAAGGATTTGCAATAGTTGCAAAGAAGAAGTCGAACTAAGTGAATCAAATATAGAAAAATTAAAACATGAACTTTCTAATATTCCCGATGAAGAAATAAAAAAATATAATGTTGATTTATCCGAGAAATTAAAGTTTTTCAAAGGCAAAGGATGTGAGGAGTGTGGAAATGTCGGATACAAAGGGAGAGTAGCTATTTATGAAGTTTTTGAAATAAGCGAAAGAATTCAAAGCTTGATAGCCGAAAAAGACGGAAGCGAGACAGAGGTTGGTGTAGAAGCAAAAAAAGAAGGCATGATGTCCATGAGACAGGATGGGATATTGAAAGCCATCCAAGGATTAACAACCATCTCTGAAGTAGAAAGGGTTACAAAAGGCAGTATGTCGATGGGAGGAGAAGTAGATGATTAATTTTTTTCAATGTTAATAATAATTTAATAAAATCATTTATGGAAGAAAAAACAATATTATTAGTAGAAGACGACTCTTTTGTTTCTGATATATATCAGAAGAAGATTGAAAGTGAGGGATTTAAAATAATAACTGCAGAAAATGGCATAGAAGCTATTAAAAAGTTAAAAGAATTTACTCCCGATCTAATCCTTTTGGATATCGTAATGCCATACATGGATGGGATGGACGTATTAAAGGAAATAAAGGCGAATGAAAAATGGAAAACAATTCCTGTTATTCTTCTGACCAATCTTTCAGAGAAAGAAAAAATAGAAGAAGCGATTGGAATCGGAGCGGATGATTATCTTATCAAATCTCATTTCACCCCCTCAGAAGTTATTAGTAAAGTCAATTTAATATTAAAAAAAGATAAATAAAAAAAGATATGTTTCATGGAGAACAGAGACTCAAGAATCTGCTTAGAATGGTGGCGCAACAAAATGGATCAGACTTGCATCTGGTAGTCGGTCGTTACCCCACAATGCGTCTTGATGGCAAACTTTATCCGCTTTCTCAAGAGAGCATTTTAACTCCGGAAGACGCCCAGTCGCTCGGAGATGCTCTTTTGAGCGAAGAAGGGAAAAAGAAATTGATTGCCGACGGTCATGTTGACTTTTCCTATAATTTTGAAGATAAGGCCAGATTTAGAACGAATGTATTTTATCAGAAAGGATATATTAGTGTGGCGATGAGGCTTATTACGGATAGAGTCAGGACGCTTGAAGAACTTAATATGCCGACCAGTCTTTATCAGCTAATGAATTTTTCTCACGGACTTATTCTTATTACAGGACCAGTAGGACACGGAAAGTCTACCACCTTAGCTGCAATGATTGATTATATTAACCGCAATCAAGAAAAAACCATAATTACCATCGAAGATCCAATTGAATATGTTTATACTCAAGATCGTTGTATAATTAACCAAAGAGAAGTAGGCCAGGATACAAGGTCTTTTGCCAGTGCACTTAAAGCAGTTTTCCGAGAAGATGCAAATGTTGTTCTTATTGGAGAAATGAGAGATCTTGATACTATCGGAACGGCAATGACAGCAGCCGAAACGGGACATTTGATTTTGGGAACGCTTCATACCAATGATAGTTCGCAGACAATAGATAGAATAATTGATGTTTTTCCAGCTCATCAGCAGAATC
Organism: Patescibacteria group bacterium; assembly: GCA_022710085.1. Lineage (GTDB taxonomy): Bacteria > Patescibacteriota > Minisyncoccia > Moranbacterales > JAKLHP01 > JAKLHP01. The sequence continues at coordinate 4,676 of JAKLHP010000044.1, forward strand.
AGGTTAGATATCAGTTGGCCAATGTTCTTCTGGGCGTTGTTTCACAAAGACTTGTTCCTCAAATTGGAGGAGGAAGAGTTCCAGCAGTGGAAATAATGTTCAAGAACCATGCAATTGAAAATCTTATTCGAGAAAATAAAGCTTATCAGATTGATAATGTAATTGATACGTCTCTAAAGGAAGGAATGATTTCGCTAGATAAATCTCTAGTTGATTTGGTCCAGAAGGGAGTAATCTCAGCGGAAGATGCTTTTGTTCACGCAAAGAATAAGGATTATTTTCAAATGCTGATTAGCAAGCAATAAAATAAAATTTTTTAATCAAGGTTTTTATTTCAGTTTTTGAACTGGAATAAAATCCTGAAATTGAGATGGAATTTCTTTTTAAGGCTAAAGATTCTTTTGGTAAAAATAGGGAAGGGGAAATAGAGGCTATCAATAAAGAATCAGCCATTCAATTAATTCAAAAAAAAGGGTTAATACCTCTTTCTATAACCGAGAAGGAAAAAATTCCCATGCTGGTAAAAGAAATAGAAAGAATATGGGAGGGAATAAAACCCAAAGAGCTGGTTGTTTTTTTCCGCCAGCTTTCCACTCTCATTGAATCAAAAGTTCCAATCGTTCCGGCTCTTCAGGCTCTCCAGGAGCAAACAGGAAATAGATTCTTAAGAACAGTAGCAAGAGAGATGGAAGAAGATGTTAAAGATGGGATGTCTCTCTCTGAAAGTATGGGCAAGCATCCAGCCGTATTTGATCAGCTTATGGTCAATATGATCAGTTCTGGTGAAATGTCCGGAAATCTTCAGAAAACAATAAGTTATATCGCTGATAATACTGAAAAAAATTATCAAATTTCCTCGAAAATAAAAAGTGCTCTTTTTTATCCGGCTTTTATTATCGGAGCAGCTTTAATTATCGGATTTTTGGTAGTAACTTTTATCTTGCCAAAACTTGGTGGAATCATAAAGGAAATGGAAGTAGCAGTTCCTTGGTATACAAAATTAGTTATGGGACTAGGAGATTTTATGAATAATTATTGGTGGGCAGTGCTGATTGTGATTTTTGCAGCATTCGGAGGACTTGTTTATTATATTAAAAGTGATGAAGGAAAAAGGGAATGGGATAGAATAAAGATAAAAATTCCAATTTTTGGAAGTTTCTTTAAATCAGTTTATATTGCAAGATTTGCTGATAATTTTTCAATCTTGATTGATGGTGGAATTCCGGTGGTCAATGCCCTTCAAGAAGTTAGTGAAGTGATAGGAAATACAGTTTTTAGGGACATAATTTTGAGGGCGGCTGATGAGGTGAAAAAAGGTGGAAGTATCAGTAATGTTTTTGCCAAGTCTCCGGAAATACCTCCTATTGTCACCAGGATGCTTAAAATTGGAGAAGAAACAGGAAAAATAAGTGAAATTCTCAAAAAAACAGCCTCATTTTACGAACAAGAAGTAGACACAATGACCAGAAACATTTCTGTTATGATAGAGCCAATTTTGATTGCTGTTTTGGGAATCGGAGTAGCAATTATGGTTTTTGCGGTCCTGGTTCCAATTTATGATATTGCAAACAAAATACAGTAAGTCATTTTTATTTAACGAGCTGTCAATATATGAATAACAGAAAAGGGAAAAATTATTCAGGTGGAATGCAAGGATTTACCCTGATTGAACTTTTAATCGTTATTGCGATTATTGGAATCTTGGCAAGTATTGTGCTGGTCAGTTTGAGTGGCGCAAGGACCAAAGCTAGAACAGTTTCATTCAAGGCTACCGCTTCCAGTATCGTTCCTGCGGCCATATCTTGTTGCGATCAACCTGTTGGATCCCTGAATAGTGTAACCGGAGCAGAGATCTGCGATCCGGCTATAAGTTCAAATTATCCTACTGATGAAAATATCGGTAGTATTACTGTTGATTTTGATTGTGATCAAGGAACATTTCAGATGACTCTTACTCCTGGATCGAGTAACGGAGGCGCATGCAACAGTGCTGTTATTGATGAAACCGGAGTAATCGGGTTTAGCCCGGCGGATTGCTGATTGGTTTATAATTTTGTTTTTTAGATTTATTTATAGTAAAAATGAAAGGAGGTGAATTATGGCTAAAAAGAAAAAAGCAAACAAAAAAAAGAAAGGTTTTACCTTGATTGAACTTTTGATCGTCATCGCAATCATCGGAATTCTGGCTAGTATCGTGTTGGTCAGTTTGAGCAGCGCGAGAGAAAAAGCAAAAATTTCAGGATTCAAAGCTCAGGTGCATTCATTGCAGACAGCAGCGGTCTTGACCTGCGATTCAGC
>JAKLHP010000045.1 GCA_022710085.1 Patescibacteria group bacterium
CTTATTTTCGTTGCCAAAAAGCCATTGGAGGCATATTTGATAAGTTCAGCAGTTTCCAGATTAGTAAAAACAATCGGGGTTTCAGTAAGATACAGCGGTTTGTAAATTTCCCGCATTACATCTTCGGATTTTTTGTTTTCTACTCCGACTACTACTCGATCAGGCTTCATGAAGTCTCCAATAGCAGAACCTTCTCGGAGAAATTCAGGATTGGAAGCCATATCGAAATCGGCTTCTGGATTTGTTTCTTTGATGACTCTTTTCACTTCCTTGGCAGTGCCAACTGGAACCGTGCTTTTGTCTACTATTACCGTATAATCCTTGAGATATGGGGCAAATTCCTTGGCTGATTCATAAACATAGGTAAGATCGGCATACCCATCGCCCCTTCTTGAGGTCGGAGTTCCGACAGCAATAAAAACCGCATCGGCTTCTCCTATACATTCCTTGATATCAGTCGTAAATGTAAGTCGTCCATCTTTGACATTTTCCAAAACCATATCATCGAGGCCAGGCTCATAAATCGGAATTATTCCCTTTTTCAGGTTTTCAATTTTCTTTTCATCTTTATCAACGCAGGTCACAAAATGCCCGAACTGGGAAAAACAAGTTCCGGAGACAAGACCGACATAGCCGGAGCCGATAACAACAATTCGCATAGTTTTGATTTTAAATTTTAAATTCTAAATTTTAAATCAATTTTAAATTAATAAATACCTAGAAACCTATCATCTAGCTTTCATTTAAAATTTGAAATTTAGCTTTTAAAATTATAATTTCTTATTAAATACTTAAAACAAATATATTTTCTAACTCTCTATAATTTCTTTAATGGAATAATTCATCGTTCCCCTGTTCTTGTAATAATTCTTGAGTAATATGTCGGCTAAAAGCCCGAAGATAAACAGCTGGATCCCAACCATTACCAGAAATACTCCGATAAGCGGCCAGATCTTTTCCGATAAAGATGCTTTAAAAAATATTTTTTCAACAGCCATCCAGATCAAAATCGCAAATCCAGCCAAGGAAAAAAATATTCCTCCTCCTCCAAATAGGTGCACCGGGCGATTGGAATACTTTCGCCAGAACCAAATGGAAATCATATCAACAATCCCCTTGACTCCCCTTTTCCAATTGTATTTCGTTTTTCCGTGGATCCTGGGAAAATGATTCACTTTCACTTCGCCAACTTTATATCCGTCAAACTGTAAGATAGCCGGCATAAAGCGATGCATCTCTCCAAAAAGATCGACATCCTTGAAGCATTCTCTCTTGTAAGCCTTGAGACTGCAACCACTATCATGAATATTATCTTCCACCAAGATCTTTCGAAGAAGATTAGCCATCCGGGAAGACAATTTTTTCATAAAAGGATCTTTTCTGGCAAATCTCCATCCGGAAACAACATCAAATCCTTCGTTCATTTTTTCAAGAAGAAGCTTGATATCCCTGGGATCATTTTGCAAATCTCCATCCATGGTAATAACAACTTCGCCTCTGGCAGCCTTTATTCCAGCATCAAAACCGGCGGTTTGGCCATAATTTTTTCTGAATCGTATTAATCTAAGAGGAGCAAGCCCCTGGCAGTTTTTGACAGTTTCATCATTTGAACCGTCATCTACGAAAATAATCTCGTAAGTCTTGCCGAGCGGCCCGCAGGCCTCGACAATCCTCTTGTGAAGCTCTCTAGCATTGCCTTCTTCATTGTAAAGAGGAACAATGACAGAAATATCTAGTTTATTGTCCATACCCGGTAGTAGAATTTCAAACGAGCTTTAGCTCAAAATAAAAATCCGTGCTTTATTTATTAATATTAAAATCGATATTTTAAAATTTTAAACCAAGAATTTAATTAATTTTTAAAAAAATATTCTTTAAGCCTTCTTTTCAAGAGTCTTCTGCCTTGGCTGGTTTTGAGATATTTTTCCCGCCTTCTTGCATCTTCAACATTCAAACAAGCCTCGTAATATATCAATTTCCAAGGAATGTATGGTTTTGTTGATTTATTTTTCCCCAAATTGTGTTCCTCAATCCGTTTTTTCAGATTATTGGTGTAACCAATATACAAATTTTCCTTACTCTCACTCTCCAAAATATACGTATAAAACATAATTATTTTGAAATTTCACTACCGGGCATAAGTCTATTTTAAAGTAATTTCAGCCATTTTGCAAATATTTGAAAAATAGGCTATAATTCAATCAATAAATCAAATAAAAATATAAAAAAATGAAGAAAATAACAGCTTTTTTTGTGTTCTTGAGTTTCTTGTCCGCCTTTTTCCCTAATGTAAGCCCAATCAAAGCATCCGACGAACTTACTCCGATCTACAGTTTCTGGAACACGTCCAATTCATATCGATATTTCACCGCCTCGGAATCAGAAAAGAAAAGCCTTGCTTCCAGTAGCAAATGGGAAAGCGAAGGAATCTCATGGTACGCTTATTCATCGGAACAAGACAATACTGTTCCTGTTTATAAAATATACAATAGCACTTATAAATATTATTATTTTACTGCTTCCGAATCTAAAAAAGATAGTTTAATCAAAACCGAAGGATGGACCAGCAAAGGAATCGCCTTTTACGCTTATGACAAGGAACAGGACGACACGACACCTGTCTATGTGTTAAAAAACTCCAGCACTAAAAAATATTTTTATACTTCAAGTCCCGGGGAAAAAGATTGTATGCTCACGGACAGTAATTGGTCTGAGCAAGAAAAAGCGTTTTGGGTTCCGGAAGAAAATGCCAATGTTTCAGACGATGATTCCGTGTGTCGAACAACTTACGGTCCGGAAATCAATGTCGGTCTTTGGAGTTATACTAAAGATGATTTAAAAAATAGCCCTTTTAAAATAGAGGCTAATAAGGATTATGTAATAAAAGACAAGGACGGAGAAAAGATTGCCGAGGTTTCAAAAAGCAAAACAACTAAAGTAAAGTATGACGATGATAAGAAGCTCCTGATATATGGATCGATTAGCAAAAAGAAAGTCAGTAAGGAGGTACGTTTTGAAGCCAAAGACGGAAATAATTCAAATCTCATTCTTGATGTTAATAGGCCTTCATCTTCTTATGATGCATATCGCGGAAAAATAAAGTTAAAATACAACAGCACTGATGGGAATATCTGGGTTATCAACACTCTTCCAATGGAACAATATACCTGGGGAATGGGAGAAACCACCGGAACCGGACCGATTGAACACACCAAAGTAATGACCTCTATTTTCCGAACTTACGGATATTGGTACAAAAAAAATGCAACCAAATATTTGAAGTATGGATTTACTCTGAGAAGCGACTCAGGCTCCCAGATTTATCGAGGCTATGATTGGGAAAAGAAATACCCCAATATCAAAAAAGCAGCGACAAAAACTAAAGGCATAATAGTCAAATATGACGATGAGGTAGCACTCACTCCGTACTGCTCCTGGAGCGATGGATATACCCGAAGATACGAAGACGGACATTGGGGAGGATACAAGGATAAAGATAATTACAAAGGGAAAAAATCTAGCACCTATCCCTGGCTTGATTCCGTGAAAGATCCATATGGAAAACATTCCTCTTACAGCACAAAAAAATTAGCTGGCTCAGGAAATCATATGGTCGGACTCATTGCCAACGGTTCAGTAAAACTAGCCGGAAGCAAATACAAGAAAAAATACGACTGGATACTTAAATATTATTACGATAATATATCATTAAAGACAATGTACTAAAACCAGTATGTTAAAAAAAATTACGTTAATATTGTTTATAATCGCCCTTGGCGTCCTCACCTATTTCGGTTATCCGATAATTAAAGGCCGTTATTTTAAAGGTGACAATGCGACTGAAAGTAAAAAACAAGAATCTACAACAGTCAGCAATCCTGATAGTTCGGACATTGAAGCAGAAGCAGACGATGCCAGTGACAATGAAGCTGATACAGAGGAAGATTCCGCTATAAGCGATGAAGTTGAAGATGATGTTGACGAGTCGGGAGATTCTTCCAATATAACCGCCGAGGATTGCGATAATGAGTGTGAAAACTTTAAAGATAATGCGAGCGATTTGAGATACTGCCAAGATATCTGCGGATTATCCGGAACTCAATCTGGTGAAAATTGTGATGAGAAAAGCGGATCAGATAAGGATTATTGCCTTAAAAACCAAGCAGTTTCGAAAACTGATCTCAATATCTGCAATTCAATTTCTGATTCAAAAATAAAATCTTCTTGCAAAAACAGGGTGACTGAGGATATACTGGAAAATCAGCAATAATAAAAGATAAGTACACAGCACAAAAAAAGCGCTTAAGCGTCTAATGTTTTGTGTTATATATCTCCATATTTCATGAATAATATTTTCATTGTCATTCCCGTTTATAATGAGGAACTGGTTATCGCCGAAGTTTTAAGTGAAATAAAAAATTCAGGTTTTCATAATATTATAGTTGTCGATGATGGAAGCACGGACAAAACTCTTGAAAAAGCAAAAGAAATTGAAGGCGTTAAAGTTCTTCGCCACAAAATAAACCGTGGCAAAGGAGCCGCTACCAAGACCGGCATTGAAGCCGCAAAATTACTTGGAGCTGGTGTTATTGTCACAATGGATGGAGATGGCCAGCATGATCCGGAAGATATCCAAAAGTTAATCCAACCGATTCTACAAAAAAGATGCGAGGTTGTTTTAGGAACGCGCCTTAAAAATCCGGAGGGAATGCCTTATTACAAAAGACTGCATAATCATATTGCCAATGCTGTTGTCTGGTACTTTTTCGGACTTTGGGTAACTGACAGCCAGTCTGGTTTCCGAGCCTACTCTCAAAAAGCAGCTAAGCTTATCAATACCAAAGCTGATCGATATGATTATGACAGCGAGGTAATCAGGGAAATTCATAATTATAAACTAACATATGAGGAAATACCGATAAAGGTGAAATATACTGAATATTCAATGGGAAAAATCCAAAAACAAGGTTTTTTAAATGGTTTAAAGACAATATATAAAATGTTTTGGAAGATAATAAACTAATAATCAATTAATATGAAAATAAATCCTTACCAAATTATAGTTGTCGCTCTTTCTTTTTTCATGATCTTTCAAGGAACAAAAGGATTCATCCAGGGAAAAAGCGGACAAACTTTATATAAGCTAGCGGCCAGAATCTTCGTTTGGGGAGGAATGTCTTTCATCGCCCTTTTTCCCAGATCAACTAATACCTTAGCTGAAATCATAGGACTTAAGGGAAATATCAATGCTGTCATCCTTACGGGTTTTTTGCTTATTTTTCTCATCATATTTAAACTGCTTTCAGCTATTGAAAGATTGGAACAAAATATTTCGGAACTCACGAGAAAAGATACCTTGAAAGAAATTGATAAAAACTAATTCAAAATCATACCACCGAAATGAAACTATTAATATTGTGCCCGTATTATCCTCCCCATATCGGAGGCCTGGAATCACATGCGGATGAATTTAATAAATACTTATCCCGGGAAGGGATAAGTATAACCGTTTTTACGCCCAGATTGCCAGAAAATTCCCCAGAATCAGAAATAAAGCATAGTGGGGTTAAAATTATCCGCTTTCCGGCTTTTGAAATAATTCCCAGCTATCCCCTGCCAAAATTCTGGAGATTAGAATTTTGGAAATCATTTCTCGGATTTTTTAAGGAAAACTTTGATATTATAATCTCCCGAACCAGATTCTTCAATACCTCCCTTTTGGCGCTTGCCTATGCAAAAATAAAAAAAATAAAATGGATCCATATTGAACACGGATCTGATTTTGTTTCGCTGAATAGTAATTTTTCTTCTGCTGTTGCCAGGATATACGATTATACTTTAGGAAAATTAGTATTAAATTTGTCTGATTGCAACATTGCTAATTCCATTGCTTCAGCTAATTTTTGCAAGAAATTGGCTCCCAGAAAAAAATGTGAAGTAATTTATCGCGGAGTAGAGATTGAAAAGATAATAAAAATAAATCCAAACCTGAATCTTAAGAATAAATATCCCGATGATATAATAATTACTTTTATTGGAAGACTTATCGATGGCAAGGGAGTTTCCGATTTAATAAGATCTTTCAGTAAAATCAAAAATGAAAAAATAAAGTGTTTTATAGTCGGAGACGGACCGCAAAAAGAAAACTTGGAAAAACTAGCCGCCAGTCTTGGGGTTTTGGATAGAATAATATTCTTTGGTTACAAGAAACATGAGGAAGCAATTAGCATCCTTAAAATTTCCGATATTTTTGTAAATCCTAGCTATAATGAAGGCCTTCCTTCTTCTGTGATTGAAGCCGCTCTTTGCAGAAAAGCGATAATCGCCACGAATGTCGGCGGCACTCCAGAAATTTTTACAAACGAAAAAGGCGGATTTTTAATTGAGATGAAAAAAATAGACATTTTGAAAGAAAAAATAGAAAAATTGATAACCGATAAAAATCTGAGAGAAAACTTCGGAGCAGAAGCTTATAATGAAGTGATCGAAAAATTTGATTGGAATAAAAATATCACTAAATATCTAAATATTTTTGAATAATATCCATATATTTTCCAACATTTTTCTCTAAGGAAAAGTCTTCTCGTATCCTTCCTTTCAATTTACTTTTATTCAATGGATTGTTAATGGTCTCTAAAATCGCCTTTGCCAAAGCATTATCATCTCCGACTTGAACCAGTTTTCCATATTTCCCATTATCCAATAT